>DATGQJ010000773.1:0-2157 GCA_035304265.1 Oceanobacillus sp. | reverse complement strand
GATCAGCTACTTCGTCCTCATCATCGACGATACCTTTGCCCAAGCAGGCGACACCTATACACTCACGATCACCGGTTCCGGCAATCCGATTGTAGGCGGCGGTAATGCGGGGAATTGTGCCCTGCCTATCCCCGAAGGCTCGGTTATCGGTGAAGCGCCGTTGGGAGCGCACGTTTTCTGGGCACCGGGTGAAGAATCGCCCGGGCTGGTGCTTAATCCGGGCACGTACCACGTGATCGGGCAGGATGCCAGCGAGACCTACTACAAGCTGTTCTTCAACTGCCAGTACATCTGGGTGCGCAAGGACACGATGCAGCCGAGCTATTTGCCGCCACAAAACGGCGCACCACTGCCTGAACGCATCGTCAGTTAAGCAGCATTTCGGATAGTTGGGCAGACGGCAACCTTCGGTAGTCTGCCCCTACGTTTTGACCTGAACCGCCAGATTGGGAATCGCATCCTCATCTGGCGGTTTCGCCATGAAAAGAAGAGCGTTGGCGTTCCAGCGTTCACCCAAAACTCGCGCAATCGCAGGTTATGAGTCTTCGTAGCGCTCAAAACGAGCAGCGAGCGCCATCGTCCGCAGCGTCGTTTCCACAGATGCATATTGGTCAGTGGGTGCGGAATATTCAATCACCCAATTGAGATAGCGTCCTGTTTCGAGCCGAACAAATCCGCGCCTCCCGTTCCGCGAAAACGGAATCGGAGTCGCGTCTTGCAGCGAAATCCCGAATGTCTGTGCAAGTGTGGAGTCGAGATCGTCTTCCACGACAGCCCGAATACGCACATAAGGCTGTTGTTCAGGCGCAATGTTCCGGTCTGGCAGAATGTACCTGTCCTGATCCGGGTGGTACAGCATTTCCCAGCCTTCGGGATAGCCGATCTCGACGTGATTTTCCAGCGTGCCCAAGAACAGGGTATGACGCAGGTCGGGGTGCGTGAAAAACTGGAAGGTGGAAAAGCTGTGAACCATCGCGTCATAGAGCGCGGCATTGGCAAGATAATCCTCATAGGGCGCGAGCATCCGAATTTTGACGCCATGCGCAGATGCCACTGCGGACTCATCCTGCTGCCACTCTAGACTGATGGGAGCAGTATCAGGATGGGGCCAAAACCAGAGCGCCCCATTCATCCCCATCTGTGGAAACTGCGCAAACCCGGCATTCGACCATGCAATCGGAAACGGATCGATGTCTGGTCTTGCACGCCTGCCATTGTCTCGATACGGCACGCTGAAAACCGCAAGACCGAGCACCGGAGCACTCGCCGTGTGCGCATTGCCAGTCGCTAACCGGGAAGCCTCCTCATCTGAAAGTTCTTCCGGTGCAGCGGCGAAGTGCGAAACCTGTACCCCGGCATAGATTTCCCTGAAGTCGAACAGCTTCCAACCATCCGGCAGCGGTACATAAGCACGCAGGTCATCCACGTATACACGGTTGGCAGGCAGCAGGCTTTCCAGTTCGGGGTTGTAAAGCAGTTCGCTGGTGCAGCCGTGATAAAAAACGGGATCGATCAAGACAGCAAGATCAGTTGTGAAGTGAGGCGCGTCCGGCGCGGGCACTAGCACGGGGTTCTGTAAGGGCGGATAGCGGGTGTACAGACGAGTGAGATAGGACGCATCTGACAGCAGCGTGGTCAGGAATTCGAGCGGCTCCGCAAGTCGCGTGTCGCCACTCAACGCCGCCTGCGCATGATCGGCTGTGTTGACATACGGCAGCAAATACTCGCGTCCTTCGACGGAATCCATTGCCTCTGCCGCCAGCCGATCATATCCCTGTCGCGGCGTTTCCGTAGAGTAATGCGGACCGGTAGCCTGCAAGGTGCGGGCAAGCTGGTTGGTTTCAAAGCGAAGCACCGAAGGATCAATGCGGATGATTGGCTCGTTCTCAACCGTATAGGGCGTATCCGCGAGCACGTAAAGGTTGGTCTTTATCGCCGTGCTGGTTTCTGGAAATATCGCATTCAAGGGTACGGTGAGATGATCCCCTGTCATACGATAACGGATGAGAATGAGTGGCGAGTCGTGATGGACATAGTAACTGAGATACCTTTGTGCGGCTTCCGCCGTCTCCTGCAATTGCAGCGTTACGCGAACGCTTTGCCCATCGACGATTTCGTAGTCCAATGCCTCGACTGGTGCTTCATAAGTTCCGCCTT
>DATGQJ010000772.1:0-2999 GCA_035304265.1 Oceanobacillus sp. | reverse complement strand
CCCGTGTGCGATCTCTCCGGTTTGCAGCCCAACGGCATTTGCCCGACCTATCGTGAAATCTTCGTGGATGGGATGCAACCGCATCAGGTGGACACTTTCTGGCAGCGATTCGAAATCAACAGTCTCAACGGTTTTCGCGCGACGGTGAACACGCCGCCTGATCTGATTGTCCAGCGGGAATTCTTTGTGCCGCCGCCCGAAGCGATGGATTGGTGGCGTCAGAATAATCGCCCGCTGCCGCCGCAAGAGTTCGATACCACCGTACCGCAACTCGTGAGCAACGTGAGGATCACGCGCCCGACCAACCTGAGCTACGTCGGCGGCGTGGTGGAAGTGTTTGGCGACATCAACACGCGCAATTTGCAATCCTTCCGCCTGTCCTACGGAGAAGGCTTGAATCCGGTGGCGTGGATCAATCTGGGTGACGAACAGACGGAATTCGATCCCAACGTGCCGATTGGCTCGTGGGATACCACCGGGTTAGACGGGCTTTACAGTCTGCGATTGGAAGTGGAGCGCGGCAACAATTCCCGCGAAACCGATGCGATACAGGTGACGGTGGACAATATCCCGCCGACCATTTCGCTTGATTCGGTAGAGCCGGGCAAAATCTACCGTTGGCCCGCCGATGACGAAGTGCAGCTTGAGGCGAACGTCACCGACAATATCGCCATTCAGCGAGTGGAGTTTTTCCATAATGGGCAGTCGCTTGGCGCGGACGAAAGCTGGCCCTTCCAACTCAACTGGGACATCAGCGGTCCGGGAACCGAAACCTTCAGCGCAACCGTCTATGACGCGGTAGGCAACAGCGCCAGCACCGAAATTGAAGTGACTATTTTACGAAGCGGATCGTAGACGTACAGATAGCGTGAACGCGGCACGCCTTGCTTGTGCTGCTGTTCAATATGCTTGAATTATTCTCTCCCCAACCCGTCTTCTACGCAAGGCGGGTTGGGAGTGAGGGGTTGATTTTCACCTTACTTCTTCAGGAAGGCGATCCACTGCATATTGTGGACTTTCACATCATCCCATTTCCAGACGTTGTCTTCACCGCGATTGGAGCCTTCACCGCCATCAGCGCTGTTTGACTTTTCCCACCCGCGTCCGGTTCCTTCCTTCAGAATCACCTTGCCATAGGGATCGTCAACGACCAAGCCTGCTTCGGTAACAGCCTGCATACGCACGATATGTCCGGTTATGCTCATCATCACGGCGTACCCCTCGCGTATCTTGGGGTTAACGTTTTGCATATACCAGTCTTTGTCTTCTTTTACGTTGCCGAATTCGAATGAAACCGTCACGCCAAGATGTCTCGCTACCGCCCCCCAACCCTGTTCATTATTGGTACGCTCGGCAAAGCCTTGTTTGACCCGAATGTCCTCAAGCGCATCCTCATATTGTTTGGTCGGGTCAGGGTTCGGAACCCCTAGATACGAGAGTGCCATCGCCAGTGAGGTGAGATTGCACATTACATCGGCAGCCTTGTCGCCAGCCTGCCTACCATTCCTTGCGATGTCCTCAACCGATTCGTTATCGCGTTGGTTAGCGTACTCGACTTTGGCTTGCAGCGCCTCGTACAAATCGCCACGCGCGGTTTCGTCGGTGACTTCAGCAATCAGCTCACGAGCACGGGCGATTTCTTCCAGTGTGAGACGCTCTTTCATCATTAGTTGATCGAGTTCACTTGGTTCTGGTGGGGCTGGCTCGTTCTCGGTGGGTTCTTCCGTCGGCGCGGTTTCTTCATCGCCGAAGTAATCCTTGATTCCTTCCCATGCGTTTGTCGCGTCATCCACCAGCGAATCCCATGCATCGCCCAGTCCGCCGATGATCGTCTCGATGATGCCGCCTTGTTCCGGTTCGGTGGTAGGTTCGGGTGCAGGCGCGGCTTCTGGTTCGGCAGGTGCTTCTTGTGGCGGAAGCAGTCGCGCCAGTGTGATAGGACCGATCTTGCCATCCACTTTCAGCCCGTTCTGCGCCTGCCATGCAGCCACCGCCCGCGCGGTTTCGGCATCGAGAACTCCGCTGTCGTTCACGCTAAGAACCTGCTGAATCTGCTTGATCGTCTCGACATCGTATCCTCGTGCCTCGTTGTAAGCGACTGCTGCTGCCACTTGTTGATCAGTTAGGCTGCCATCTTCACTGCGTTGGATGGAATGGCTTGAAACTAGCATTCTTTGGAGAGCACGGTTTCCGATTGTCCTTTGCAAGTTGAGGATGGCGTGATGGGACAGTGGTGTTTGCAGCGGTTTCATGCCCGGCTCAAGCGACGATACCTTTGGGTCTTTGGCTGGAGGTCGCTCCAATGTTCTGGAGACATCGTTAGCCCGTCTCTTATTTGATGTCTTCGTGTGCATTGACATCCTTTCTTTGCTGATAAGGTTTTATGTTTCCGTGCTGTGGTCGCTGTGATGTAGGGAAGTGGAGTACAGTGCTGTTGTGACGGGCGCTCTCTTGAACTTATCCGATGTTGCAAGTCTACGAAATCACCGTGACAAAACTGGGACAAACACGTGACATCCAGCCGCCTAACGACGACTTAATGCTCTTCAAATCGATTTACGCGGAAGCGGGGATTTGTAACAACACTAGAGAATTCGCAAGGCTCAAATGATGGTTTGAGTTTGGTTTGAAATCTCCAACTTTCACCTGCAAATACCTGCATTGCAGGTAACGTATGAGTCCAATTCGTGTTCGTCCCATTCGATATGCTAGAATCGCAACCGTGATCATTTCAGAACATGGCTCAATGACATCCAATCCTTCTCAGAAATCCATCCAGAATCACGCTCGCCTGCTCCTCTTCGACATTGACGGTACGCTCCTCTGGACGAATGGCGCAGGACGCGAATCCACCCGCCTTGCCCTCCTTGACGTATTCGGCACCGATGCCGGTCTGGATCAGCACGTCTTTGGCGGCAAAACTGACTGGCAAACCCTGCTCGACCTGTTGCCTGTCCATGGCTACTCCGCAAGCGACATCGAGCGCACCATGCCTGCGT
>DATGQJ010000771.1:0-3744 GCA_035304265.1 Oceanobacillus sp. | reverse complement strand
CAAATCCGGGCTTTCGTCGTCACAGAAACTGCCGACGATCAACAGAGGAAGTTCGCGGGCAATCATGCTCAGGCGGTTCAGGATGGTAATGCTCTCGCCATCCGCCCAATGCAAATCTTCCAGAATCAAGACAATTGGCTGAGACCCTGTGTTTGCCTGACTGCGGAACAGTTTCTCAATGACTTTAATCAGGCGCACCTGCGCCGCCTGCGGGGTAACTTCCGGCGGGTCGGGCACATTCTGTCCAAGCAGACGACCAATATCCGGCACAAGTGTCTTGAGGATGCTTGCCTCGCGCTCGTCAAGATCGGTCAGCAAAGCCAACCAGCGCACGGCATTATGCCAGATGTCGTAGGGTGGGCTGGTTTCGTTCACCGCCTGCCCGCGCAGTACCAGCGCACCCTGCACCATTGCGCGGATGCGCAGTTCTTCGAGCAAGCGTGATTTGCCGACGCCGCTTTCTCCGGCGACAAGACAGGCGCAACCCACACCTTCCAGCGCGTTATTCAGCATTTGTTCCAACTGCGCCAGTTCTTCATCCCGCCCGACAAAGGTTGCCGCCTGCAAGAAGCTCTCACGGATGGCGGAGGATTCCACGCGCACGGTTGATCCCACTGCGTCCTGCAAATCGTCGATCACGTCGCCCGCGTCGGCGTAGCGGTCATCGGCGTCTTTCGCCAGTAATCGCCCAACCACCATTTTGATCGTCGGGTTGTCGCCTAGCGCGTCGAGATCAGGTGGTTTGCTCCGTGCCTCGTTAAACAGGATTTTCAAATTGCTGGTATCGAATGGATGCTTTCCGGCGAACATGCGGTAGGCAATCACGCCCATCGCATACAGGTCGGACTGGCGCGTGGCGGGCTTGCCCAGCCAGAGTTCGGGAGCCATGTAGCTTGGCGTCCCTGCGATTTCACCTCCGTGAGATTGCTCACCGACGATGGAAAGACCAAAATCCAGCACCTTCACCTGACCATCAACGACGAGGACGTTTTTGGCTTTCAGGTCGCGGTGCAGCACGTTGCGACGGTGCAAATACACTAAAGCCTGTAGCGTTTGAATCAGCAGGTCAATCTTGGTCTCAAAAGGTAAGTTTTCGGCGGTTTCCAGCAGGTCTGAAGCGTTGGTGAGCAGTTCCATCGTCACGTATGGTTGGCGACTGGAACTCGGACGCAAATCGTCCTGACTGCGTTCAAAACCGTAATCCAGCACGCTGATGATGTTGGGGTGGCGCAGCGAAGCGAGGATTTTGAACTCTTGCGCCAGAGTCAGGTTGGAATCGGCGGTGCTGCTGCGCGAGCCATACTCAAGCTGCTCAACCGCCACTTTGACCTGCTTCAACGCGACCATCTGTCCGGTCAGGCGATCCGACGCCTGATAGACCGTCCCCATGCTGCCGGAACCGATCATCTCAAGCAGTTGATACCGACCCCCGATGATTCGTGGCGGTTGTGGCTCCATTGTATTCGACCTTTTGCGTCAATGTTTGTCTATGCTTATGTGTCGATTATAGACGTGGTTAAGGGTTCTCGTAGAATGAAGGATTTGAAAATCCTAGGATTGCCACAGTTGAGGACAAACGTTTTCCGGTTCAGAATCTGTTATGCGGTTTGACAAACTAGGATGGTTGAACGCCGGAAGCTGGAAGCTATCCGGCTAGCCAAATCAACCCGACTGAAGTCGGCTGTTAAGTTTGCTGAAGCGAATTATCTATTGAATACGGGGAATGTAGGGACAGGATACATCCTGTCCGTTCCCTAAAATTCGGCGTAAAAATCGAGCGGACAAGATGTATCTTGTCCCTACAATATATCCGTCTCATTTTGTTAAACGGCATCATCCTGTCCGTTCCTCTCAAATTCGGCGTAAAAATCGAGCGGACAAGATGTATCCTGTCCCTACAATGTATCCGTCTTATTTTGGATTCTAAACAAAAACGCCTCACGGGTGTGTGAGGCGTTCGTTCGTGATTAGGATTGTTCCGGTTGCGCTCGTTTGAGCGTGACGGCTTTGCCGCGCAGGGAACTGCGTTTCATCTGGCGCAGCACGCGCTCCACGTGGATTTCTTTGACATCCACGTAGGTTTCATTGCGCCGGATGTCGATTGCGCCGATGGCGCGTCCGGGAATGCCTGCTTCGCCAGCGATTGCCCCGACCACATCACCCGGTTTGATGCCCTGTTCGCGCCCAACGTTCATCATGAGCCGCACCATACCCGGTTCGCGTCCGGTACGTTCCTCGCGTCGGAAACGCGGGCGGTCTTCCTTACGCCGGTCAAATCGACTTGGACGTGGTGGGCGCTCCTCGCGTTCTCGCGGTTCGCGGATGTCCTCGATGGGACGCTGTGCTTCCAGCGCACGCGCCATACGGATAGCCGCAGCGCTCACTTTTGCGAGGTCGTACCCCGATTCTTGAAGGCTGTTCACGATTTCCAGTTCACGCGAGAGGTCAGGCTGCGCTAACGTCTCGTCCAACTGATGGACAAAACGCTGATCGCGCTTGGCATACACTTCTTCGCGCGAGGGCAGCTTCGCCCGGTTGATCTGGTGTTTGGTGAACTGCCCGATGGTCTTGAGCCAGCGGCGCTCACGTGGCGTCACCAGCGTGATGGCGACTCCTTCGCGTCCAGCGCGTCCGGTACGCCCGATGCGGTGAACGTAATCCTCGGCGTCGTAGGGCATGTCGAAGTTGATCACGTGCGAGACGTTTTCAATATCCAGCCCACGCGCCGCTACGTCCGTCGCCACAAGGATGTTCACATGTCCCTTGCGGAAACGGCGCATCACGGTTTCACGCGCTTCCTGACTTAAATCGCCGTGAATCGCTTCCACCGGAAAGCCACGACCCATCAGGGTTTCGGCAAGCTGTGCTGCCCCGACTTTCGTGCGGGTGAAGATCAACGCACTTTGCACGTCTTCGGCTTCGAGCAGGCGTGCCACCACTGCCACTTTTGAATCTTCAGTGACGAGGTAATGGCGCTGCTCGGTCTGGGGAACGGTGAGTTCCTTCCGCGCAATCGTCACCGACACCGGATCATGCATGTAGCTGCTGGACAGCCGCCGAATCGGTTCGGACAGCGTGGCAGAGAACAATGCCGTCTGGCGTTCGGACGGTGTTTCCTTCAAAATGGTCTCAACGTCGTCGATGAAGCCCATCTTGAGCATTTCGTCGGCTTCGTCTAAAACCAGATACCGCACCTTTGAGAGATCGAGCGCCTCTCGTTGAATCAAATCAATCACACGTCCCGGCGTACCGACGACGACGTGTACCCCCTCCTGAAGTCGCCGGATCTGGCGTGTGTATGAAGAACCGCCGTAAATCGGCAGAACACGCACGCTCCAATAGCGACCATACTGAAAAATTGCCTCGGCGACCTGGATTGCCAGTTCGCGCGTAGGCACCAGCACCAACCCCTGCACACCCGATGCCGTCAGGTCGAGCCTGTCCAGCATTGGCAATGCGAAAGCAGCGGTTTTGCCAGTCCCCGTCTGAGCCTGACCAAGAACATCGCGCCCGTCTAAGAGAGCAGGTATTGTCCCCTCCTGAATTGGTGTCGGATTCTCGTAGCCCAGTTCCGTCACAGCCCGCACCAATTCGGGGCGCAAGCCAAGACTCTCGAACGGATTCGTCATTCCTACTCCTCAACAAAAAGACCCCGCATGAGCCGCAGGGTCATTGATCATGAACTACCATGCTCTCATAAAGTATAGCACAAATGCACCGATAGACAATCCTCGCTTATCAAAG
>DATGQJ010000770.1:0-3910 GCA_035304265.1 Oceanobacillus sp. | reverse complement strand
CGGTACGCGGAGGTGACGGCGTGAAAACCCCATTCTTCGCAACCGTCTTGGCTGTACTTCGCAAGGATTTGCAGGCAGAGCTGCGCAGCCGTGAATTGGTCGGCTCGATGGCGCTGTTCGCCCTGTTGAGCATCATGATCTTCAGCTTCGCGCTGGAACTGGATCGTATTGCACGGGTGGAAGCCGTCGCCGGGGTGCTGTGGGTGACGGTGGTATTCGCCAGCGTACTCGGTCTCAATCGCAGTCTGGCGATGGAGCGCGATCAGGGCAATCTCGATGCGCTGCTGCTTGCTCCGGTTGACCGCACCGCGATCTTTTTTGGCAAGATGGTGGGCAATTTCATCTTCACGCTGGTGGTCGGACTGGTTTTGATCGTCCTGATGACGATTCTCTACAACGTGACGCTCACGCAGGGATGGCTGCTGCTGGTGCTTACGCTTGGCACGCTGGGCTTTTCTACGGTGGGCACGCTGCTGGCAACCATGACGGTACAGACACGAGCGCGGGAAAGCCTGCTGCCGATTGTGATGATGCCTGTCGCGCTGCCCCTGCTGCTTTCGGCGGTACGGGCGACGACGGGCATTCTCAACGACGCGCCGCAGGATAGCTGGCTATCGTGGGTGCAGATTCTCGCCGTCCTCGACGTGATTTTTATGACGATCTGCTTCCTGTTGTTTGAATTCGTGATCGAGGAATGATTGAATATTTTTGTAGATATGCTAAGATTTCTGCAAATTCCATAAGCTATTTGAGGAGCTGTTATGGGCGCAGTGAGAGAAATGCCTCTTGCCCAACCTGAGCAATCTGTAGTGTCACAGGAACGTGATCGGTCACGTCTGCTGAACATCGTGACGATTGTTACCATCATCGCCGTTGCCTTCGGCTTCTATCTTTCGCTGTTCTATGCCGGAACCGACATCGAGCAGGGCGAAGTACAGCGGCTGTTTTACATCCACGTGCCATCATTTTCCGGCGCATTCATGGCGTTTGGCGCAACCGTCATCGGCGGCATCTTGTATCTGAGAACCCGCAACGTCAAATGGGACACGCTGGCAGTGGCGGGGATCGAGGTCGGATTGGCGCTCTCGGTGCTCAATCTGGTGACGGGTTCGATCTGGGCGCGTCCGATCTGGAATACGTGGTGGAACTGGGACCCACGCCTGACGCTGGACGCGATCATGATCCTCACCTATTCGGCGTGTTTGATGCTGCGCAACGGGATCGAGAACATGGAAACCCGACGCCGTTTCTCGTCGGTATACGGCATTCTCGCCTTCACCACCGTGATCGCCACGCTGATGATCACGCGCATTCGCCCGGATACGATCCATCCGGTGGTGTTTGGACCCGTCCTGACCGCCGCAAGCCAGATGAACGCAGTTGGTGGATTTGAACTCGCGGCAACGCCGGGGGTGGCGACGGCAGTCGGTTATAACTCGGCGGTGTGGTGCTCGTTGGTACCACTGACGTTGATGTGGCATCGCATTCGACTGGAAAATCTCGCGCAGCGGGTGAACGCGCTCAAGGCGCGGGTATTGAGTGAATAAGCTGAACCATGAAGACCACGTCTTTCCCTAAATCGCTGTTTATCGGTATTGTTTTCCTCTTCCTGCTCGTGCCTGCGGTACAGGCTCAGAATCGAATCGGGTTGGATGCGTTTCACAACAGCCCGGATGGGTTTCACGTTCTCATCCCGCAAGGTTGGGAAAATTTGAGCACCCAGTCGTATGCGCGTTTCTCCAATGCCGGTGTGGACATTTACGCCGCATCTGTGCCAACCGAAGACGTGCAGGCGGGAATCGCGCAGGCGATAGACCTCGTATTGCCGGACTTCGATAGCGAACCTTCCCACGTGAGTCAGGTCATTCTCTCCAACGGGACGTGGACGCAGCAGGTCTATCCAGCCAGCGACGAACAATACGTCACCGCCTACGGGCAGGTGTATGGAGGCAGTACCTACGTGATCGTCTGGTACAGCACGCAGCCAATTCAGCCCGTCATTGTTTCAGAAGAAGACGTGCAGACGGGAATCACCTCCGCGCTGGCGATACTCGGCTCCGAAGTGGACGAGCCGACTTCCAGTGAAACGATCACCGTCAACGAGCAAACGCTGACGCAAAACGTTTATGACGGAATCACCGCGACAGGGCGAGTGCGCGGTGGAAGCACGATGGTGATGGTGTCAACGGCGGAGTCCGAGATCAACCCGACGATCTTCTTCACCCTGCTCACCGATTTCTTCATCACGCCTATGACCACGCCCTATCTGTATCTTGGCTTGGTGGCGACGGCGGTGATTACCATCGTCTTCATTGGCTCGCTGATCATCCGCCAGCGCAACCTTCAGAAAGACCTGCAAACGCTGGAAACACTACAAGCCGAAGGGGCAGCTTGAATTAAGCTGCCCCCTAATCTCAATTTTTTCACAATTTATCAAGCCTCTTTTTTGTCCATTTCAGGGTATGTTTATCATACAAGCATTGAGACAAGGAAGAGGTTGCTATGGCTTATCAATTATCATGGTGTGTTCCTCATCACGTTATTCGCTACCGTTTGTATGGCAACCTCACGCTCGACGAGGTGACACAAAGCTCGATTGACTATATCGAGATGGTCAAAAGCAGCGACGCCGACGTTCACACGATTGTCGATATAGCGCAGCTAGAGACGTTTCCAACCAATCTGCATCAGGTGGTTACGGCAGTACGTTTCAAGGCAGAGGACGTTCGAGGCTGGGCGGTGCTGGTGTATCCGGCAAACCCGATGGTGCAGTACACGATGGCGATGACGGCGCAAATGGTGTTGAAACACGCCAAGCTGCGGATGGTAAATGACATGCAAGAGGCGTTGGACTTCCTGCGCGAGAAGGATGCCGCGCTCGCTGCTAATTCGCTGCCAATCCCTCAGACAACCGGATAGAGCACAACTGGAAACAGGTGGACAAAATCCACCTTTTTCACATTTCGGCGCAATGTTAATGCAAAGTCAATTTATTTCAACATATACTGGGTTATGAGTATTGAGATGGAGTGAAGAAACTATGCCTTATCAAGTTTCCTGGTATGTTCCGGGGCACGTCATCCTTGCCCGTATGTACGGCGTCGTCACCATTGAAGACATCACCAAGAGCAATGACGAATACATGAAACTCCTTCATTCCGTCGAAGGGCGCGTACATACCCTCGCAGATTTGAGCGATGTCGAGAAGTTCCCGCTGAATATCCCCCAGATCATGAAGGCGATGAAAGTAGAAAGCGAGCGGGAAACCGGATGGATGTTGATCGTCCAGAAGAAACCGAATCCGCTGCTCCAGTACGTCGCCGCGATGGTCGGGCAAATATCGGTCAAGAAGATTCGTTTTCGCATCTTGAGCGACATCCCGTCGGCGGTGCAATTCCTGCTTCAACAGGACCCGACACTCGATCCGAAGACATTTCCTGCGCTGACCCAACAGGAAACTAGCGTTTAATCCCCACCGCCATCCCGTCGCCGACGCCGATGATGAAACTGTCCAAGCGGGGATCGGCGGCGAGGGCGCGGTTGAAATCATCCATCATGCGGTCATCGTCGCTTTCGGGGGCGATGCCCCTGCCATCCCGCAAGGCATTGTGCGCGGCGACCATGCCGCCTGTTCGCAGGTTGTCTACCGTCCACGCCAGATACTGCGGGTAACTCGCTTTATCGGCGTCGATGAACACGAAATCGAATGGACCTTCGGCGCTCAACTTCGCCAACAAGGTCATGCCGTCGCCTTCACGTAATTCAACCCGATCACTGACTCCGGCACGCTCAAAACTGGCGCGGGAAACGGCGGCATGTTTGCTGCTTTTCTCCAACGTGATCAACTTGCCACCGGGCGGCAGCGCACGCGCCATCCACACGCCGCTGTAGCCCGCCAGCGCCCCGATTT
>DATGQJ010000769.1:0-3198 GCA_035304265.1 Oceanobacillus sp. | reverse complement strand
CGGCTGTTCTACGTCGGCGCGGGCACAAGCGGGCGGCTCGGCGTGTTGGATGCCGCCGAGTGCGTCCCGACCTTTAGCGTCGAACCGGAACTGGTGCAAGCGATTATCGCGGGGGGAAAAAAGGCGCTCACCACCGCCATCGAAGGCGCGGAAGACGATACAGACATGGGGCGGGCAGATTTACTGGCACGGGGATTGACCGAACGCGACGTGGTTGTCGGTATCGCCGCCAGCGGGCGCACCCCTTACGTGCTCGGCGCGATGGACGCCGCCAACGAGATCGGCGCGGTCACGATTGGTATTGCCTGCAATGTTCCGTCGCCGCTGCTGGAAAAAGTCAAAATTCCGATTGGCGTTCCGGTTGGCGCGGAAGTCATCACCGGATCGACCCGCCTGAAAGCAGGCACAGCACAGAAGATGATCTTGAATATGATCAGCACAGCGACGATGATTAACGTCGGCAAGGTCTATGGCAACCTGATGGTGGACGTGAAAGTCACCAATCGCAAGCTGGCAGACCGCGCCCGCCGGATTGTGTCGCAGGTAACAGGGGTAGATGAAACTGAGGCAGCCCGCCTGCTGCAAGAAGCGAACAACGAGGTCAAGACCGCCATCGTGGTTCACCGCCGCCGCGTCACACCCGACAAAGCACGGCAATTACTGAGAGAAGCAGGTGGGCGGCTGCGACTTGTGATTGATAACGCTGCCCACGACTCTTAAGGACGCATCTCGCCCCTTATATCTCTTACGCGCAGGCGCAGAGTCAAGCGATATACCGCCGTCGAACAAACGAACTTTCCATCAAAAAAAGGTCCAAAATGCCGTCCAAAATGTCCACCTTTGAGCGCCATTCCATGATATGCTAAGCAACCGACGGTTGCCTGTACCTTTAGAATCGAATACGCCTACAGCATTTTGTTGCTGCGCTGCTATTGCTTGTTGCTGCCGTCGCTTCTCTCAATTGCTGCTGCGGCAACAAAAAAAACATGAGTGCGGCAGCAGCAGCAGCAGCAAACATGATGGTATCTACAACCTGAGGATTTATGCCTGATTTACTCGTCAAACTCTACACCCTGCCCGACCTTGCGCCGGAAATAGCCGCCATGCGCGAACAGGGAATCGACATTCGCCGCAGCCTTGCGCCCGAAAAGCATGTGGTGACGAACTGGGTGCGCCAGCATTTCAGCGAAGGATGGGCAAGCGAAACCGACGTTGCCTATAGCAATCATCCGATTTCGTGTATCGTCGCCACCCACGAAGAAAATCTGGTGGGGTTTGCCTGTTACGACGCAACCGCCAAAGCCTTCTTCGGACCTACCGGCGTGGATGAAACCTATCGCGGGCGCGGCATCGGCAAGGCGCTGCTGATCGCCTGCCTGCACGAAATGAAGGCGCAAGGCTACGCCTACGGAATCATCGGTGCGGCGGGTCCGGTGGATTTTTACGCCCGAACAGTTGGCGCGACGGTCATCCCCGATTCGTGGCCTGGCATTTATCGCGGGCTGCTGAGAGATTAACTCGCATACATCTGCCGCGCTTCAGCTTCGACACGGGCGCGATATTCCGCCATGTTAATCGTCGTGTGTTGCAAGCGCGATTCTTCGGCGGCGAACGCCAGCAGATGACTCTCAAGCGATTCGCGGGCGGTGGTCACGCTGTCATCCGGCGTGCCGCGCAGCGCATTGACGAAACTGCGCATAATGCCGAAATCGCCGCCACCATGTGCGCTGTTGTCTCTATCGATGATCGGCACATCCTCTTCCTCACCTGTCCGGTGATAGCGAATGGTCAAACGGTAACGACCTGCAACAAATCTGCCGTAGAGAGTCGCATTCGTGCCGTCATAACGCATGGTGCGCCCTTCCTCATCGCCCTGCCCCTGCATCAACAGCGACACGGTTGTGCCATCCTCCAATTCCATGTTGACCGCCTGGTGATCCACCACGTCATTATCGCAGCGGTATACACAGCGCCCATAGGGACCTGTTCGCAGCGCTTCCATCCGCGCTTCGACAGTCGGCGTAAAGGTAACGGCGTTCCAGGGCCAGCCATTCACATCACGGGCATAGAGGCGCGGCGCGTAATACTTGCACGAGTCCTCTACCGGACAACCGTCAGTGCAGCGCAGTGGAGCACCTTCCGGCGCATTCTCCGGTCTAAAGTGAACGAGCGAGCCGAACGAACTCAGCCACGTCACGGGCGTTCGCAGAATCCAGTAAAGGATGTCGAAGTCGTGGCAGCACTTGGCAAGGATCATCGGTCCGGCTTCGGCGAGATTGCGCCAGTTGCCGCGCACGTAACTATGCGCCATGTGCCAGTAAACCAGATTCTCGCGGTGATCGACGCTGATCACCCGCCCCAATTTCCCCGATTGCACAACGTTGCGCACCGCCTCGAAAAACGGCGCATAACGCAGCACGTGGCAAATTTGCAGATGCCTGCCGCGTTCTTCCGCGACCTGCACCAGCCGTACATTCTCATGCAGTACAGGCGACATCGGCTTTTCCAGCAGCACGTCGTATCCCGCGTCGAGCGCCGCCAGCGTAGAGTCCATGTGCATCCGATCCATGGTGCAGTTGATCACCACGTCGGCGATCTTGCCCAGTTTGATCGCGTCTTCCCAACTGTTAAAACAATGCGAGGGCGCAATGTCGTGATTGGTAGCAAACCGCGCCAATCGCTCAGGGCGAGGATCGGCTACCGCCACAATTTCAATGTCCTGTGGATGCGTCAGCGCATAATCACCGTATGCCGTCCCACGTCCGCCCGCGCCAAACACTACAGCCGTCAATGGAGCCATGATTCGAGTCTTTCAGTAAAACAAGTTCAAAGTTCAAAGTGACGAGTAATGAGTGATGAGTGATGAGCGCAAGTGTTGCTTACTTTTCACTTTTTACTTTCTACTCATCACTTCTCATACATCTCCCGCGCCCGACGAAGCCGCGCCACACTATCCGATAGTCCGCCGGGGCGATTGCGAGCCAACCAGTTCTGTTGAAGTTCGGCTTCAATCTCGCTGAGATCGGCAAGCAGCGCTTCCTTCGTGTCGCCGTTGCCTTCAAGCTGTACCAGCGCTCGTTGTGCCCCGTGTTTGATCATGTGGGCGGCAGTCGCAAACTCGCGCTTGATCAACTCCGCATCGGGCACCGCCATCTGTGCATGTTCCAGCGGAGTCAAAATTTCTTCGATGTAATCAAT
>DATGQJ010000768.1:0-3256 GCA_035304265.1 Oceanobacillus sp. | reverse complement strand
TTGTGCCAACTGGCATTATCCCAGAGGATGACCAGCACCCGTTTGCCTTCTGCTCGTGCCACAGCCAACAAGCCGATGATAAACAGCCACATCTGCAAACTGTTGGGCTGTCCGTCGCTGCAATATAGCCACACCGTATCGGTGTCATGCCGCACCGCGCCAAAACAGGCCAGTGCCTTGTCCCTCTCACCGCGCTTGGGTTCGCGCTGCACCAAGCGCAGTTCCTCCCCCGACTCTGCCCAGGCGTGGGCTTGGGGTTGGGCAAAGCGTGAAAACCAGCATTCATCTTCCTCCACTAACAACCAGTCTGGGTGCTGCTGCGCCTGCTGTTTGAGCCAATCTCGCCGCTTTTTTTGACCGTGTAGTGGGGATCGGGACTGTGGATGTGCTGCTTGACCCGTCGCCAACTAATCCCCAGCGCTGCCAGTGTCGCCCGGATGGTTTCACCCGTGACCGGCGTCGCCGTTAAGCCCTGTTCAAAACACGCCTGTGCCAGCAAATCCAGCGTCCACAGGCTGGTTGTATAGCCCAGGTCGCGCGGTGGGCGGCGGATCAGTTCGCGTAACTGCTCCCGTGCCGCATCATCCAATGCCCGCCGATCCCGCGGATTGCCTTTGGCTTTGGGTTGAAGACAACTCAAGCCCTCGTTGTGAAAGGCATGGATCGCCTGGCGTACCGCCTGACCCTGGCAGCCTACTCGTCGGCCTATCTCATCGACTTTGAGCTGTTCTTCGGCGCTCATCAGCAGCATTTGTGCCCGCCGCACCCTAAAGCCGCTGCTCGACTTCAGGCTTTGGCGCAGCACCTCTCGTTCTTCGTCTGTTAGCTTTCGTGCGTATAATGGTTTCATGCCTCCATTCTAATTTGTCCCTGCTCTTTATTCAACTTATTTAACCTGTACTTGCACTAGGGATGAGTCCGCGATCCCGTGCGCCGGCAAAGGCACGTCCTGGAACATACTTGCCGCGTCCAACCGGATTTTTCTCTCGTATCCCTTCTTCGACCAGATAGTCGTAAAACAGGCGCACGGCGGTTAATCGCTGCTGCATGGTGGCATTTGCCAACCCCACTTTTCCACCTGGGCGCGTTCGGGTCGCCAGGTCATGGACATACTGCGCGATATGCTCGTGTTTTGCAGTCAGAACGGGAATGGCAGCGCGCTGGCAGACGGTGAAATAATCCTCCAGTCCTCGGCTGTAGGCTTCGAGCGTGTTGGCGGATAGCCCTAAGCGTGCCTGAATGGTCAGCCACGTTCGCGCTTGTTCGTGACTGGCGATTTGCGGACAACGCTCCCAATGGATCTCGCTCATAAGGTGCTGCTCCTCATCTATGTGGAAGTCGCTTTACCTTACGATCTTTTCGGCTATTCCACATAACATACACAGGCTTTGGGCGACGCTGAGCATATCCCCATGCAACGCGGCGGCTAATCCGCGCAGCAGGCGGCGCGCCAATTCCAGATCCGTCGCCGGTTCGCCCAGCCACCAGTAGGCGTGATACCCGCCACCGCTGTAGACGATGCACGACGGCGCTGGCGATGTGGATCGCAGTCGTTCAAGCGCGCTGGACGATGGATCATCGACGTCGACGAACAACGCTGGCAGCGCGACAACATCCGCCGTGCCGCCGCGCTGCCACCGCGTCAACCCCGGACGACGCAGCCCGACCGCGAAATACGCGCCCCAGCCGAGTGCGTTCGCGCCATCGAGCTTCGCCAGTACCTCATGCAGCGCAGCAGGGTTGTTCAGCGGAATGTGGCGTGAAGGTTTGCAGTAGTTACCGTCCAGGTGGATGGCGGTGAGCGTGAGGCAGGTCAGAGGATAGGCGGCGCAGCGTGCCAGCAGCGTCGCGAAAAACGTGCCGCGTTCGTCGCGCATGGCATCAGAACAATGCCAACTGCTGCATGAACGGGGTTTCGTCCTCCGCTTCGCGCTGCGGAAAGGCGATCACCGTCCGTTCTGTTTGGCGTGGCGGCTTGGCGGAAATCAGACGCTGCGGCTTGACGACGTGGAGGGAAGGAGTAGTTTCGCTATCACTGCCAATGAGCGCAAGCAGTTTTGCCGCCACTTCCGTTTCACAGCCCGGAAAGACGACGTGATGCTCGGCCAGCCACGCCGCGATCTCCGGCGCGGCACCGCCGTCGAGCAGCGTCAGCAATTCAGCATGCACGCGCGCCCACTCGATGTCGTTGGCAATCAGGTGAACCGTCTCCAGATAAGCGGTGATGGCTGCGACCGGACGCACCGCGATTTCATCCGCTTCCGCTCGTTCACGCGAAGGTTGCTCATCGACCGGGATGATCGTCGCGCCGAGTTCCAGTGCCAGCGCAAACAGCGGATCCGGTTCGTCCACCGGCACAGCCTCGCTGCTAGCGTCAATGCCTTCGACGTTCCAGTAGGCGGCATCTTCGCTGTCGATCTCGCTTACGGCATCCAATGTTTTGAACAACTGCGACGGGTCGAGCAGGCTCTCGTCGCGCGCGATGGCTTCGAGCAGCGCTTCCTCGAATGCGCCTTCGCCTTCGGTCAGCGCATCCAGCCCGGTCAACCCGATGTCACCGATCAAGAGCTTGGCAGCGCGCTGTTTGCGACTCATCAGTTGTACGGCGGTCTGCTCCATCGTCCCTTCGGCATACAAGTAGACCACCTTGCAGTGCGTGTGCGTCTGGTTGAGACGATACGACCGCGCCGCCGCTTGCATCAAGGTCGAGAGGTTGAAGACCAGCTCATAGAAGATCAGCGTCGGGAAGTGGATGAGATCCAAGCCGGTCTTGACCAGTTCGGGATTGCACAGGACGACGTTCGTTCCCTTCGCGATCTCGCGCTCGATGACCGCTTCCCGCCGCTCGGCATCGACTGTGTTCTTGAGGATGTAGGTTCGCGCCTCCGGTACATGCTGGCGCAGCAAGCTCTCGATACGCGGCTGGATGTCGCGCGTGGCGGTCTGGCGAAAGTAGATCACACACGGACGATTCTCGGCGAGCTCCGCCCGCACCAGATCGATGAGCGCCTGCTCTTTGGTGTAGACGCGATTCTCGCCGTAGCTCGGCAGGCTGGCGACTGTGTACGGCTCTTTTGCGCCGGTGATCGGGTGTTTGAGGTTGTGGATCACCTCGTATGGACGATACGGCGCGTTCAACCAGCCCATCGACCATTGCAGGTATGCCCCGCGAAAGCTCGTGTCGCCTTCCCACCGCCGTTGGATCAGGTAATCCTTGAGTTTCTGGCGCGTGCGGTCATATTCGGCATAGATGTCG
>DATGQJ010000767.1:0-3431 GCA_035304265.1 Oceanobacillus sp. | reverse complement strand
GGTTGAAGACGCCTTCCAGTTCGCGGATATTCGTTTTCACCCGATCCGCGATCATGTGCAACACGTCTGGGACTATCTTGATGTTGCGCTCTTCCGCCCAACTCTTCAGGATGGCGACGCGAGTTTCAAACTCCGGCGGCAGAATGTCGATCACCAGCCCACCCTCGAAGCGTGAGCGCAGTCGTGCTTCTAACGTCTCCAATTCGCGAGGAGGGCGGTCAGACGCGAGAATGATCTGCTTGTTGAAGGTGTACAGCGCATTGAAGGTATGGAAGAACTCTTCCTGTGTTGTCTCCTTGCCGGAGATGAACTGAATGTCGTCCACCAGCAGCACATCGGCAGAACGATACTTCTCGCGGAACATCGCCGTGGTGCGCTGGCGAATCGAATTGACCAGATCGTTGGTGAACGCTTCAGACGGAATATAGATCACCCGCAGCCCACGTCCTTTGCAGGCGTGAGCAATCGCTTGCATTACGTGGGTTTTCCCAAGTCCGACGCCGCCGTAAATAAAAAGAGGGTTGTAGGCAGCAGCCGGATGGTCAGCAACAGCGCAGGCGGCAGAGTACACCATCTGGTTTTCGTTGCCCACCACGAAGCGATCAAAGGTATAGCGGGGATTTAACTCCGTTTCGGGTAAGTCGGGCTGTTGGGGTCGGGCGACGCGCTCGTGAAGCCGTCCGCCGTTGTTGCTGGAGTCCATCTCCTGCTGCGCCAGCAGCCGGAACAAGGGCATGTCGGTCTCGACGTTTTCAGCGGGAGTTGTGGTTTTGTTCACTTCAAAGCGTAGTTCTACGTTTTCGCCGCATACGTCGCTGAGAACACGGCGAACGTTCCGATACAGCCGATGCTGAAGCATATCACGGGCGTAGGCGTTGCGCACGCCAATCACGAAGACGCCGTCTTCATAGAGCAGCAGTGTCGCGCCACGCACCCACGTATCAAAGCTGGCACGATCCAACTGCATCTCTAGTTGATGAAAGGCTGCGCTCCATGCGTCCTGCGGATTCACGACAAAACTTTCTCAGCAATATGGGCAGTTGCCCAATCCGGTAGCAAAAACGAACACTAAACTACAGGATAAAATCTACCCCGTATGGTTCTAACTCAATTGTGCCTGTGGTGTCTTATAGCACTGGGGGTGGAACCCCCATTTTACGCCTGAGGTTGTAGGCGTCTTCTAACTGTATCCGCCAGTATAGCCAATTCCTGAAAAAACTCAACAGACTTCACCACCTTGAACCTTAAAAAGTGGAAAGTTTTAAGGTTGGGATAAGAACTGTTAAATTACAGACTCGGCTTTCAAAAATGAAACACATGACTCCTGTCGATTTATCGCAAGTTGAGACTTTTAATGGTAGTTTTTGGGATATATTGGGGATAAATTTGGGATATATCACCAACGGAAAAGATCGATCACTTATATTAGTTTCCCTTAAAGATTTTAACGTTGGGATAATTCCTGATCTTTTTGATCAGTTTCAAAGTCGCCACGCGGAAGCCAAATGCCTATATCCCACGCTAATAAAAGATTAGAAAAATGACGATTGTGATTAAAAACAATAGACATTGACAAATTTTCTATGTACAATTCATAATAGTTAAAGTTCCCGTTTCGATGATGCCGAGGAGACCTGATGACGGACAGGCATGAAAATCCCACGAGACTATATAACAAGGAAGCAGATGACTTCATGGACGAGGTGCATATCGACAGCTCAGGTAAAGCTGACGTAATCAAGGTCTCGGCAAAATCTCGTTCTACGGCGGTGGCAGGGGCGATTGCTGCTGTCATTCGTGAGCATCGGTATGCCGAAGTGCAGGCGATTGGCGCGGGTGCGGTCAATCAGGCAGTGAAGGCGCTGGCGATTGCCCGTGGTTATCTTACCGGCGATCAAATTGATATTGTCTGCACGCCTTACTTTACTGAAGTGGATATTGAAGGTCAGGAACGTACCGCCGTGCGTTTTGTCGTCGAACCCCGCCCCTAATCCCCAATGCGTGTTGACCTCCATCTGCATACGACGGCATCCGATGGTCAATATGCGCCCGCCGCGCTGGTTTCGCTGGCGCGTGAGCATGGATTAGAGGTAATCGCTGTCACCGACCACGACACAACTGCTGGTGTGATGGAAGCGCAAGAGGCGGCTTTGGGGTCGCCTCTTGTTATTCCGGGCATTGAACTCAGCGCTGAAGATGCGGCTGGGGACGTTCACGTTCTCGGCTATCACATCGATCTTGACGCCAGTCCATTTCAGGAGCGGATCGCCTATTTTCGTGGCGAACGCTACAGCCGGGGGCAGCGCATCGTCGAGCGGCTTGCCGATCTGGGAATGCCGCTCGCATGGGAGCGCGTGCTGGCAATTGCCGAAGGCGGCGCGATTGGTCGCCCACACATCGCCCGCGCGATGGTCGAAGCCCATTACGTCGAATCGGTGCGCGAGGCATTTGATCGCTTCCTTCATAATGGCGGTCCTGCCTACGTTGCCCGTCCACGCCTTTCGCCAGAAGAGGCGGTGGAACTGATTCACAGCGCGGCAGGGGTCGCGGTGCTGGCGCATCCGGGGTTGCTCTCGGATTACATGTCCATCTTGCAGCGCCTTATCCCCATTGGACTGGATGGGGTGGAAGTGGTGCATCCTTCCAATCCTGAAAATGTTCGCCTGCATCTGAAGGCGCTCGCACAGCAGCATGATCTGATCATGACGGGTGGCACCGATTTTCACGGTTTGGATGTGAAAGAAGGTGTGCTACTCGGTTCGGTTACGCCGCCGACTGGTTGCGTGGCGGCGCTTCAAGCGCGGGCAAACCAGCGCAGACAGATGATGAACTAACCTACTCTCGCATCAAGCCCGGATAATCCAGAAACATAATCTCTAAGGTCAGGCGGGTATTGGCATTGGTTTGCAGCGTTTTCAACGCCGTCTGCGTGGCGTTAAGTGCCTTCAATGCCTCGTCTGCCGCCACATAGCGCGAAAGCTTGTCGAGCGTGTCCGCGCGATCCACGTTGCTCGGTTCGAGACTGCTGCCTTCGCACAGCAGCACCAGATCACGCCAGAAGGTAAGCCACAATTCGAGTAGCGGGAACAAGCTCTGCTTGTCTTTACTGAGTGCTTCCGCAATCGAAAAGCGTCCCGCCCGGTTCGACTGAAGCACCTGTTCCAGACCGTCTAATTGTTCCTCACGGGCAGCCAACACGTCGGGGTTATGCAGCGCGTTCAGCGCCCACCCGATTCGCCCGCCGCTGATGTGGGCGATCAGCGCCGCCGTCTGTTCGTCGGCACCGTGTTTTTCCATCAGCACCCTGTAAATCGTTTGAACCGGTACCGGACGCAGATGAATCATCTGGCTGCGGCTGGTGATGGTCGGCAGGATGTTTTCGGCAGAGGTCGCCAACAGAATCAGGATGGCGTGGGGCGGGGGTTCTTCCA
>DATGQJ010000766.1:0-4285 GCA_035304265.1 Oceanobacillus sp. | reverse complement strand
TAGAGACGTTCACTGATCCACTCAACGCTGGTTTGCAGCACGAAGTCCATTGAATCCAGCGTGATCGGCGCAGCATCCCCAACAATCACGCGAACCGCAGCCGTATCAAAGATGGAAAACTGCGCTTCCCCACTCTGGCGCAGGGCGGCTTCAAGTTCCTCTCGTGTGAAGGGTAAATCGTCGGCGGCAAAGGCAAAGCTCCAACCAACCGACGCCGGGGTAACGACGATCACCTCGTCAAAGACTTGCAGCAGCGAAGCCGCTACCCTCTGCGAAATCATATCGCCGGGGACAAAAGCGCTGGTCATGTTGCCGACGAAAATCCCATCCGGCGTCAGGTGATCGTGAATCGACTGGTAAAAGGGAACTGAATACAACGTCGCTGGCTGCACGCTGTAAGCCGCCGGAGTATCCGCCACAATCAGATCGTACAGCGACGTATCGTTCGCAAGGAAATGTTTGGCATCGTCCACGACAACCGTTCGATTGGTGAGGGCGTCCATCTGGTTGTACCGGTAAAACAGGCGCTCGCCCACGTCGGCAACCATCGGGTCGAGTTCGACGGTGGTCACGTGCCCGCCGCGCACCGCGATCATCTGCT
The DNA here is from genome assembly GCA_035304265.1 of Oceanobacillus sp. Taxonomy (GTDB): domain Bacteria; phylum Chloroflexota; class Anaerolineae; order Aggregatilineales; family Phototrophicaceae; genus Flexifilum. Next base: position 3,684 of record DATGQJ010000766.1, on the reverse strand, counting down.
CGGTTTGCATCACGCCCGCACCGATCACCAGCGCATTTTCAGGTTCGATCAGTGAAGCGGGGATTTGCCCGACCACCACATTCAAACGAACGCCATACGCCCCGTTGAAATGAGATAAGCCATCAAGATAGAGGGCGCGTTCACCGTCAGGGAGTACAAGCACATCGACTTTCTGATAAGGGCTGTAACCGGAGAAAATTACGTCTGTGCCTTCGGGGAAGCCCAGCAGCATCGTATACCACAGGACGTTGCTCCAATGGTTGGCACTCGGAAAGACGATGAGCCATGCCACACTCACTACCGACAAAATAGCGGCAAGCCAGCGCCGAATGCCCAGCGCAATCAAAATCGCCAGCAGCCCCACCGCATAAATGACGTAGACCGTCTCCAATCCGAGATCGGCAAGAAAGACCAACACCCCGACGCCGCAGATCGAGCCAACCAGTTCGACAAGGTAAAGCGAGCCGAGACCCGCTTTACCCGTATCGGCAAAATGAGGTAGGAAGACGCTGTAAAACATCGACACCACGAAAGGCGTGAGCAGGGGCAGCGCCAGAAATGCCACCCCGTAAGCCCCATTCGCGCCCAGCCACACGACCAGCACCCGGAAGGTTATCGGCAGCGTCAGGTGCAGCACCATCGTGAGCACGCCCAACGCCGGAAGCCAACGCTGCGGAATGCGCCCTGCCAGCAGGTAGCCGATAGACACTCCGACGAAATAGGATACGGAAGTCAGCAGGATCACCAGTTCTGTGCCGAGCAGCAGTGTCGTGACTTCGCGCGTCATCACCCACTGGATCAGGATCAGATTCGCGCCGCTGAAAAACACGATCAGAAATGGCACGACCTGTTTCCAGTTGACCGATCCGATGCGCAGCGAGATCGCGCCGGGAACGTGTGTGTGTGCGATGTTATTTCCGGTCATTAGCGTCCCATACCCATACCCATGCCCATTCCCATACCCATGCCCATGCCGTCGCAATGCCAGTGACCCATCCCCATGGCGTCGTTATGGAACCAGCAGACGGGATTGTTGTTGATAATGACATTGTTGATCACGGTCACGTTGACCACGACGAGCACGATGTTGGAACCACTACCCTCGAAATTGCCATGCACGCTGACAAAATCGCCAACCTGAACCGTTTGCAGAAGCGGATCGTTCGGGGCAAGCTGCGCGGGAACGCCATTGACGATCAGAACGTTGCCGTTGATTGCTTCGACGGGACCTTCCAGCGCGACAGTCGCACCACCAGTTGTGGTAACAGTCGTTATGCTGGTGACGTTGCTCACCACGGAAGCCACGACAACGCCGGTGCTGCCGAACGTCCCTTCCACGTGGACAATATCGCCAATATCAATGATGTTCAGAATGGGGTGCTGATGCTCGACCTCTACGTCGAAGTCGTAAATGGTGATGATGTTGTTGATGATATTCACCACCGGACCTTCAATCACGATGATCATATCGGGATTGGGCGTCGGGGTTGGCGTGGCGGTGACTTCCGGCGTACTTTCGTCGTCAGGGGTTGGTGTGGGGGTAGCCGTGCCATCGGAAACCACGATCACGACAACCGTCTGGGCGACAATCACGTTGCTCGGTAAGAGGACGCCCGTCACCGAAACCGTCGTGCCAACCGTGACGTTCACGTCAAGCGTGATGTTGCTGACATCGACGGCGAGTCCCGCAACGGTGATCGTTCCGTTGTCGATACTCGTCACCTCTCCTGAAATTTCAATCGGTACTGGTGTGGGGGTGGCTTCCTGCCCAAGCACGGGCGATACCACAGCCGCGAGAAGAATAAGTACAAACACAGCGCAATAAGCGATTCGAGAAAGCATTGCAATCAACTCCTTCTATCTTATCCAGTTAACCCCTAAAACGGTGCTGGCAACCATTTATGACGCGGCTTTTTTCAGAATTAGTCGCATGGTACTATCATCCGTCACATCGGCTTGGGCTTTTCGTTAGTATTGCTAGGATAGATTCTTCCCCTTGCCATGCCGGGGGGTTATCCACAACGTATATGGGTAGGACATGCAGCCAGCGCCAGATGAGCAGGAACTTATCAAAAAAGCACAGAATGGTGATGAGCAGGCTGTCGCGCTTCTTTATGAGGCGCATGTGGAGAGTATCTACGGATATATCGGTTATCGAGTGAATTCGGATGAGGTCGCTGAGGATTTAACCTCGGAAGTCTTTTTGCGCATGGTACGCGGATTGCAGTCTTATCAGTATCAGGGCTTTCCTTTCAGGGCGTGGTTGTATCGTATCGCCTCAAATCTGGTCATGGACTATTATCGGCAGCAGGGAAAGCACCCGACCTCATCCGTTACGGACGACTTTATGAGTAACGATCCGGAGCTTTTCGATCAAATTGCGCAGGAAGATGAACGTTTTCGACTTCGCCTCGCCATTCGTGCGCTGCCCGAAGAATATCAAAACCTCTTGATCTGGCGCTTTGTCGAAGACCTGCCGCACACTGAAATCGCCCGAATCACTAATAAATCAGCGGAAGCGTTGAGGGCAATGCAGTATCGAGCGCTAAAGGCACTGGCACAGCAACTCGATAAACTGAACCGCAATGCTTCAGGGGAAGAAAACCCATGATCAACGATCAACTCACCCCTGAAGAACAGGCGTTGGTAGAGCAACTTCGCTCAACGCCGAAACCACAGATCAAAGCATCCAGTCGTGCGACAATCCGCGAACGCCTGTTGGACGAATATCGCACCGTGATGGCACAACCGGTTCCAACGCCCCGTCCTCCACGCTTGCTCCGGTTCGCCTATGGGTTGGTCGCTGCAATCGTCGTCGTGGTCGCTGCAATCGTGATTGCACAGACGCGCGGGCAACTTCCACAGACGGGCAGCGAAGTGACATTGACCGGTTCGCAAATTCCTGTCGCCGTAGTGCCGAGCGAGACATCAGCGCTTCCAACCGCAACACCAGAACCAACTGAAACCGCCACGACGCAAGCGGCGACTGAAATCAGTCCGACGCCAACAACCGTCGTCCCATCGGCTACTATGACAGAGATTCCATCCACAGCAACTGCAACGCCGGAGCCAAGTGAAACCGCCACGACGCAGGCACCGACTGAAGTCAGTCCGACGCCAACAACCGTCGTCCCGTCGGCGACCATGACAGAGATTCCGCCCACAGCGACCGCTACCCCGTTCACGCTGGTGGTCGTGGAAGGTCCCATCAGCAGCATCGTGGACAACGTCATCACGGTCTACGATTTCAGCATTGAAGTCACGCCGGAACATCCAATTTTGAATCTCCTCAATACGGGCGACATCATTCGCGTGGAAGGCACAACCGCCTCAGACGGCGTTGTACTCGCCACCAATGTAGGCAACATTCCGAGCGAAACCATCGTCAGCACCGGGACGACAGCCACCGTCAGCCTCGACGGTCCGGTTGAGGCAATTGACGGGAACCAGATCACAGTGAACGGAATTCAAGTCGTGGTTGATCCCGCTGACCCGATTTTACAGACTCTGCAAGTCGGGAACTTCATCACCGTAGAGGGCAATTTCGAGAATACGGGTTCCAACATCGTGCTGGTGGTCGTCAACATCACCGTCATTAACAACGTCATCGTCGAGAGCGATCCTCAGTGTTGGTTCCATGACGACGCCATGGGCATGGGACACTGGCATTGCGACGGTATGGGG
>DATGQJ010000765.1:0-4838 GCA_035304265.1 Oceanobacillus sp. | reverse complement strand
TAAGCAGTACGGACGAAATCCATTTTCAGCGTCTCTCGAATACTTGCCTCGATCACCTGACCGATTGCTCCGGCAGTGTGGAAACCGAGCACGCCAGCAGGCAGAATAAGCTGGCTCAAACGCCCTGCTCCGGCAGACGGCAATAGATTGAGTTGTACGGTAAAAACAAAAATCGCAATCGTTCCTGTCCAGTAGATAGGCACGCTCAACGCAAGTGAGATCAGTACCCGACTTACGGTAGAGATACCCCAACCTACGTTCAACGCGGCGAATGTGCCGAGCACCAACCCAAAACTGACCGCCACTGCAAGCGCACTAATCGCTAGAGTGATGGTTGGCTCAATCTGGTCGAGAATGATCTGGACAACCGGGCGACCATCCAACAGTGAGACACCTAAATCGCCGCGCCACAAGCCACTCAGAAAGTCCACATACTGCGCCGGAAGCGGGGCATTCAAACCGGCGGCGGCGCGACGTTCGGCAATCGTGCTGGCGCTTGCGCCGCTCTCGATAAGTTGCGTTTCGATTGCGTCTCCGGGGATAACCCGGAGCGCGAAAAACGCCAGTGTCGCCGCCAGCCAGATGATCAGCAGGCTTGAGAAAATTACACGGATCAGGCTCACCCGGCGCTCACCGACACATTATTCAGCAAAGGGAACCATCCGTAAGCGTCGAAGGCAAGCCCTTGTATGCTGGCGCTTGCAGCGTTCAAATTCACGTAGTCGCGGATCGGTAGAATCAACGCCTGATCCATGATGGTGCGTTGCGCCTGCGCGTACAGGCTGGCACGTACTGCCGGATCGCTCTGCCGCTGTGCGTCGAAGAGGGTGTTATCCAATGCCGGATCGGAGAATCCCGTCCAGTTATTCGCGCCATCGGTGGTGAAGTAGCGGCTCAGAAATGCCGGATCGACGCCGAATTCGTACCATGCAACGAGGTTGTACTCGCCTGTCTCCACCTGATCAATCAGAAAACCCCTGCTTGGAACTTGATTCAGGTTGGCGCGGATGCCAACGGTGCGCCATTGATCCTGAATAAGTTGCGCGACTTCAGGGATCAGACCCCACGGTGGCACAATCAAATCAACGCTGATGTCTACCCCGCCGAAATCGAGGTAGCCGTTGTTATCGGTATCCTGATAACCAACCTCAGTCAGAAGTGCCTGCGCTTGAGAAGGATTGAAGGCATAAGCGCCCGCCAGTTCCCGATTGTAAAATGCGGTATTCGCGGAAATCGGTCCCCACGCGATAGTCGAAAAGCGCTGGTACACCGCATCAATGATCGCCTCGCGGTTGGTGGCGTAAAGCAGCGCCTGCCTCACGCGCACATCGTCTGTGGGAAAACGGCGGGTATTGAACAAAAATTGCAGTGGTTGACCGGGAACGCTGATAGGCAGGAGTTGAATCTGGCTGTTCGCGCTCAACGCACGAGCATCGGTAGGCAGCAATTCGCCGATGATCTGCGCGTCGCCAGCTTCCAATGCAATCGCGCGTGTTCCTACATCCTCAAAAAAGCGAAACTCGATCTGGTCTATGGCATCTTCACTTGGTGGTTGGTAAAACTCCGGACCCCACGTGTATTCAGGATTGCGCTCGATAACGAGACGATCTCCCGGCACGTATTCGACAAAACGGAAGGGTCCCGTCCCTACTTGATGGAACTGATAGGTGTCGTTGGTGTACTGCGCCAGCGCGGTAGGACTGGCAATCCCCAGATAGACCTGACTCAGAGAATCCAGCAGTGGGCTGTAGGGTTCAGAGAGCAGGATTCGGATGGTATAATCGTCCACGATTTCGTAGCCAGCATAGGGTCCCAGCAGAAAAAACGCTTTCTGAGACCCTGTTGCAGGGTTAGCGATTCGATCTAGATTCGCAGCGACGGCTTGCGCATTAAACGGCGTCCTATCGTGGAAACGCACATCCTGACGCAGCGTGAACGTATATGAGAGACCATCGGGCGAAACTTCCCATGCGGTTGCAAGCCCTGCTACGAATGCCTGTGTTGCTGGGTCGCGGTAGATCAGGGAGTCGTAAACTTGCCGGAGAGGAATCCCAAGTTCAGATGAGCCGTGAACGTGCGGGTCGAAACCTGATGGCTGAAGCGTAAGCCCATACACGATCCGATGCCCCGGCTGGTCTTCCTGAGATGAAACAGAGGACGTGAAAGCAACAACACACAGGAACAGCACCAGAATTGTTTTTACCTGCATACATGCCTTTCCCGGTTTGGCGGTCTGCGATAGGATTTGTTCAGTATAGCGCAACCAATTTTCAGAGATAAGGGTACGTGTCAACCAACAGTTATCGCTTAATTACCCCGCCTGAAGAAGAAGATATTTATCCATATCGCCGCGTATGGCAGAGTATCGCCATCGAAAGTGGATTCATGCTCGCCGTCGCCGGAGGCGCATTTGTCGTCTTCAGCGTTCTCGATGTTCGGCTGCCACGCCCCCTTGCTCAACCGGTCAATGTCTTATTCGCGCTGCTTCCCCTCGGCTTGTGGTTGATTTTCTCTCTGTGGCGTGAACGACTTGCGCTGCAACCGCGTGCTCGCCTGCTTGCCGTCGCCGTCATCAGCGCATTGGTGGCAAGCGGCGTCAGCATCCCCTTTATCGAGGGTGTTTTCCAGCCGGAACGCTGGCTGCCAACGGCAAGCGCCATCAACCGGATCGTCGGTTATACCTTCACGGTTGGTATTGTGCAGGAAGTCTTAAAGTATCTGGTCGTGCGTTATCTAGTCTTTCCCGACTTGTTTCGGACGCGGCTGGATGCGGTTGCGTACTGCGCAGCGAGTGCCGTCGGATACGCAACGATGGTGAACCTTCAATTTGTGCTTTCCAATGCGGCGCTGCCGGATATTGTCGCTATGCAGGTGTTCGGAACACTGGCAATCAATCTTTCCGGAAGCATTCTGGTCAGTTACGGCATGGCGGAGGTTCGATTCGATAATCCGTCCCCATTTTTGCTGACCATCACAGTCGCACTCGCCGCGCTGGTCAACGGCGTCGTCATCCCGATTCGCGACGGTTTGGTGAACGCTGGTTTTTCGCTGCGAGGCGGCACTTCCTCACCAATCCTTGGGCTTGGCTTATCGGCAGGATTTTTGATTGCCGTAGTCGTCGTGGTTTCGTTTCTCTATACCAATACTGAGCGCAGGGAACGTGAAGCTGCCGCTGCCCGCGAGGTCTAGAGTCGCATGACCGTCATCGAAGTCGTCGAACGAAGCGAGGAAATGACCCAGCGGCAGCGTTGGAGTCACTATTTCGTGTTGATTTATGCGGTTGTGGCGATTTTCGTGGGACTACAACTGCGCGATTCGGCGCTGTATGCAACCGTCCCTTATGTGAATACTCAGGTGGGCATTCGTGCGTATTACCCGCAGAACTGGCTGATCGATACGGATGGCGACTACGTGTTTCGCGTGCGGGATATGACCCAGACCGGATACAAGACAACGATTGAGGTCAACGTCATTCCGGTGACGCCCAACACCACAGCCCGTAACCTGTTCGACAACCTGATCCTGAATCGTTCGCAGATACTGGCTGAATTCAACACGCTCTCTCGTGGCGAACCCTACATGCTCCCTGACGAGCGTGAAGCAACTGCAATGTCTTACGTATTCGTGGGTGATACGGGTGGCGGGGTTTTTCTCGAAAGTGTTCCCGTTGTGGTTGAAGGTATCGACATCCTGACATTTGAAGGCGACCAAGCCATCATCATCACCTTCCTTTCCGATGCCGATGATTACGATGAGCATCTGGCGATTTTTGAGAGATTCCTCAATGACTTCGAGTTTTAAGCGTCTTTTTTCGGGCGTCCTGATCGCGTGGATTTTGCTCGCCGTTGTTGCGCTCCACGCGCAGCAATCCACGACATTGGACTTAGAACGCATTCAGCGGGCGACAGTGTTCATTATGCAGACGCGGAACGTGGGCAACGACCTGATTATCACGTGTGTCGGCAGTGGAACGATTGTCAGTCGTGACGGACTGATTCTGACCAATGCCCATAACACGGTTACGGGCGAAAATTGCCCAGGTGATACACTGATCATCTCGCTCAACGTGCGACTGGACGAACCACCACTGCCGCGCTTCCGCGCCGAAATCGTGCAGGCAGACCCCGGACTCGACCTCGCCCTATTGCGCATCACCCGCGAGAGTGACGGGCGATTGATCGAACCCGGCTCCCTGATTCTACCTTTCGTGGAACTGGGCGATTCTTCGACGGTTGAGCTTGACGACACTATCACTGTGGTTGGCTTCCCCAATATCGGTGATGATCCAGTAGCGATAGAGCGCGGGACGATCACAGGATTCATGGCGGAACCAAGCGGCGGTGATCAATCGTGGCTCAAAACCAGCGCCACAATACGTGGCACGATGTCCGGCGGCGGCGCATACAATGCGCGGGGGCAACTTATCGGCATTCCCACCACTGCCCCGCTTTCATCGGATTCACCCGAAGCGACCTGTCTGATCGTGCAAGATACCAACGGTGATGATCTGGTCAATAACAACGATTCATGCATTCCGATTGGCGGCTTCATCAACTCACTGCGCCCATCCAACTTTGTGCGTCCGCTGCTACGAGCCGCCTCTCTCGGTCTAACCGTGGAGACTGTGACCACATTTCCGCCAGCGGTGACGAGCACGAGCGAACCCAGATTGCGCTATCTCGGCTTTTCACCTTCGGTCAACGAAGCTGGACAACCGACATCGATCATCCGTAGTTTGCCGACAGGCAGTCAAAGCCTTTACCTGTTTTTCGATTATGAGAATATGACGCCGGAGACGGTCTATGAACTCCGCGTCTTTACCAACGGTATCTTCAACT
>DATGQJ010000764.1:0-4825 GCA_035304265.1 Oceanobacillus sp. | reverse complement strand
TTCAAAACCTGCCAACTTGATTGGTTGCCGTAGACGCGCTTCAGTGTATAATCGGCAATAGTGAAAGTGCCTTCAGTTGGGCAGTTCAAAGTGCAGAAACTATGATTGAAGTAATTATCGACAGCATCCGCGTGAGCCTGATGTCACAGTATCGCGTGGTAATTCTCAAAGACAGCAATAGTGACCGTTACCTGCCCATCTGGATTGGACCTTGCGAGGCAGACGCTATCACCATCGAGCTACAGGAAATGCCGCCGCAACGCCCTCTCACCCATGATCTACTCAAATCCATGATCCGGGAACTTGGTGGGCGTGTTGTCCATATCCTGATCAACGACTTGCGTAGTGATGTCTACTACGCGCGGATTGTCATCGACGTGGGGGGCAAGCAAATCGAAGTCGATTCCCGCCCAAGCGATGCGATTGCGCTGGCGGTACGTGCCAAGTCACCGATCTTCGTGGCGGAAACCGTCATGGAAAAAGCCGCGATTGAGCCGGAAGAAGATGTCGAGCGTGCAATGAGCGCCGCGCCAAACGAAGAAGTTGCCGATGAGCGGCTCAGTGCGTTCAAGGATTTTGTGAACTCCCTCGATCTGGACGATTTGGACGACGAAGAAGATTAGCGTTGTAATATCCTCTCCTTGACGGATGGCATATAAACGGCGGAGCGGGGAACTGCGTCCCGCCGTTTTGTGTCTTAAGCAGTTGAGCATTCAATGACTTCCTATATAATGCCGGGGCAGCAAGCTCCGTACAGTCAAGAAGCCGAAGAAGCCGTACTCGGCGCAGTGATGGTCAACCCCGACGCTTTTCTGGGGTTGGCGTCATTCCTGAAAGCCGAAGACTTCTACATCATGCGCCATGCCTATATCTGGGAAGCGCTGACTCGCATCAGCGAGCGCAATGAACGCGCCGACTTCGTGACGGTTCAGGAAGAATTGCGCACGATGGGTCGCCTGAATGACATCGGCGGTCCCGCGTATCTGCTCCAATTGATCAACAACACGCCAACCTCCGTTCATGCGGAAGTCTACGGCAGGCTCGTGGAGCGTGCAGCAATTCGCCGCCGCCTGCTTGCCGCCGCCGATGAAATCAAGGCGCTGGCGCTCGAAGAAGACTTGCCCATCGAAAAGGTCACGAGCGAATCCGAATCACGTCTGTTCAGCGTGACCGAACGCAACCTGCGCCGCGATCTTATCCCGATACGCGAAGCAATCAGCGAATACTTTGACCGCATCGAACACCTGATGCAACACCCGGATGAGCCAATGGGCTTGCCCACTGGCTTCCGCGACTTGAATGAACTGCTCGGCGGCTTACAACGCTCCGACCTGCTTATCTTCGCGGGTCGTCCGGGTATGGGCAAAACCAGTTTCCTGCTTTCCGTCGCCATGAACACCGCCAACATCGGCGCTCGTGTCGCCATCTTCACGATGGAGATGGGACACGACCAGATTGTGCAGCGCCTCATCTCAATGGAAACCGGAATCAACACCCAACGGTTGCGCAATGGACAACTGAACCAGCAGGAGTGGTCACGCTTCGTGCAGGCAACCGGACGACTCGCCAACCTGCGCATTTTCATCGACGATACCCCCGCACTTTCACCGCTTCAGATGCGTGCCAAGTGTCGGCGTCTCATGCACGAATACGGGCTTGATCTGGTCATCGTGGACTATCTTCAGTTGATGACCTCCGGCGGCGGCTATGAGAATAACCGCGTGCAGGAGATCAGCTACATCAGCCGCAGTCTGAAAGAGATGGCACGTGAACTCAACGTCCCGGTGTTTGCGGCGGCACAACTCTCCCGCGCCGTCGAACAGCGTCAGGATAAGCGTCCGGTTTTAAGCGACCTCCGCGAATCTGGTTGCCTTTCCGGTGACACCCTGATTTTTCAAGCGGAGACTGGCAATTATGTGCCAATCCGTGAATTGAACGGCAAATCTGGTTTTCAGGTACTCAGCCTGAATACTGAAACGTGGCAACTTGAACCCGCTGTTGTCAGCAATGCATTCTGCACAGGCACGAAGCAAGTCTTTAAATTGACGACAAGACTTGGGCGCACTATCCGGGCGACGGCGAACCACAAATTTCTCACCATCTGTGGCTGGAAACGGCTCGATGAATTAACCCCAGACGACGCAATCGCACTACCACGCACATTGTCGGATACAAACCATCAGACTATGAGTGATGCTCAATTAGCATTACTTGGTCATTTGATTGGCGATGGCTGTACACTGCCTCGCCATTCAATTCAGTACACTACCAAAGAAGTCGAACTTGCTGAGATCGTCTCGGGACTCGCGTGTGAGGTTTTTGGCGACGATATTCGCACTCGTATACATAAGGAACCAGGACGTAACTGGTATCAGGTGTTCCTATCCCCAACGCGACATCTAACTCATGGCGTTCGTAATCCGATCACCGTCTGGCTGGAACAACTTGGTATTTTCGGCTTGCGTTCCCACGAAAAACGGATTCCTGATTTGGTTTTCCAGCAACCAAATCAAGCAATCGCGTGTTTTCTGCGTCATCTGTGGGCAACTGATGGCTGCATAAGCGGTGCTAGACCTTCCAGCAACTACCCTTCTCTATATTATGCTACGAGCAGCTATGAACTTGCTTTCGGCGTCCAATCTCTCTTGCTGAGGTTAGGAATTAATGCTCGTCTATCTCGAGTCGGACAGAACGGAAAGGGACGAGATCAATTCCATGTTGCATTGTCTGGACAAGCTGATTTGCGAAAATTTGCGACAGGTATTGGCGCTGTTGGGGAGTTAAGAAAAGAACGCATAGAAAAAGTGCAGGAATATCTCGCCACACACCCAGAAAACACAAATCGAGACGTTATTCCGCGCAATATCTGGCGTATGTATGCGGTTCCTGCCATGAAAGCAACAGGAATCACTACTCGTCAAATGCAAGCTCAACTGGGCAACCGATATTGCGGAACAGGTCTTTATAAGCAGAACGTCAGTCGTGAACGGGCAGGCAGATTGGCTGAGATTGTTAAATCCGATGAACTCCGCGCTCTCGCTCAAAGTGACGTTTACTGGGATGGTATCGCTTCGATAGAACCTGATGGCGAAATCGATGTCTACGATCTGACTGTACCGGCGTGGAGCAACTTCATCGCCAACAATATCATCGTCCATAACTCCATCGAGCAGGACGCGGACATCGTTGCCTTCCTATACCGCGATGCGGTGTACAATGAAGCAACCGAGTTTCCGAACCGTGCGGACATCATCATTGCCAAGCACCGTAACGGACCAACTGGCACGATCTCGCTACATTTCGAAAAATCGCTCACCAAATTCTCCGATGCCCGCACCCAGACCATTGACTTGAGCAATCTATGACCAATAAATTCGATGGCTTTCCTCCCGGCAAACCGCGTCTGATCTCCTTACCCGCCACCTTCGTCACCGATCTTCTACCGTTAATTGACGATCTGGCAGAGCTAAAGGTGACGCTGTTTTGCTTCTGGGCGATTCAGCAGCGCGAAGGACGTTTCCGCTATCTGCGCCGCAGCGATTTCACCGGTAACGCCGGATTGATGCGAGGTTTATCAAGCTGTGCGCCGGACGTACCGCCAGAGCAAATGCTCGATATTGCGCTTCATCGTGCCTGTGAGCGTGGCGCGTTGCTCTGCGCAGATGTGGAACTGGAAAATCAATCGGAACGGTTGTATTTTATCAATGCCGAACCGGGGCGAATTGCTGTCGAGCAGATCAAACGGGGCGAATGGCGGCTGGGAGAAAACGGGAATCCGGTTGAGATCATGCCGGAACGTCCCAACATCTATCAGCTTTACGAGGCAAACATCGGTCCGCTCACGCCTATGATCGCTGAATCGCTCAAAGATGCCGAACGGGACTATCCCGTAGGCTGGATCGAAGAGGCGATCCGCATCGCCGTCGAAAGCAATGCACGTAGCTGGCGTTTCATTCAGGCAGTGTTGGAACGCTGGAGAAAAGAAGGGAAGGCGAATGAAATCGTTGAAGGACCTGCTGAACGGGATGGACGACGGTACATCTCCGGGAAGTACGCCGATTTCATCGAACACTGAGGAAATCTGTTCCATCTGCGGGCAGCGTGACCTCTGCGGCGGGCTTGGCTACGTGCGCTATGACCTACCCGTCGAGCACCCCGATTTCGGCAAGCTCTTTCGCTGTCCGAATAACCGTTACGTCGATCCCGAAAGGCGCGAACGCCTGCGCAAGCTCGGCAATCTCGACGCCTTCACCGATAAAACCTTCGACACCTTCAAAACTGATCTCCCGATGCTCACGCCGACGCAGCGGCAATCGCTCGAAATGGCGCTCAACGTCGCGCGAAGTTACGCGAATAATCCCGACGGCTGGCTGCTCTTGGAAGGGACCTACGGCTGCGGCAAAACCCACCTTGCGGCGGCGGTTGGCAATGCACGGCTGGACTTTGAGGACGCGGTGTTATTCATCACAACGCCGGACTTACTCGACCATCTGCGCAACACCTATAGTGCATCAGCCGAGCTAGGCTACGACGAGATGTTTGACAGGGTCAAAAACGCGCCGTTGCTGATTCTGGATGATCTCGGTGTCGAGAATCCGAGTGGATGGGCGCAGGAAAAACTCTTCCAGTTACTCAACTTCCGGCATAGCCGCCGAATGGCCACGATCATCACCACCAACGTCGATCTGGAGATGCTTGACCCGCGTGTGCGCAGTCGTCTGCTCGATGAAAGCGTCATCCGCCGCGTGCGCATCACCGCGCCCGATTACCGCACGCCGGTGCAAAGCCAGAACGATCAGCTTTCCAATCTGGCGCTCTACCATGA
>DATGQJ010000763.1:0-2173 GCA_035304265.1 Oceanobacillus sp. | reverse complement strand
CGCAGCGACAGCGTGTTGGAAGTCAGCAGGAGCAGGACGAGAATGACCGCTGCCGCCAGACCGAGCCAGTTAGCAATCCCAAAGCGATTGAGCAGCGGGCGAAAACCACCATCCACAGGCGCGAAGAAGTAGAACCATACCCGCCCTTGAAAGTGAAGCTGAAGCGCAAAGACGATGTGCAGACATCCGGTGATTCCTGCCCAGATGCCTACGTCGCGGCGCAGGTTGATGCTCACCGGGTTGCGACGCTGGCGCAGCAGATTGATGGGACCAATCAACAACGTGAGAGCAATGAACGCAAGGGAAATATAGCCAAAGCCAAGCATGAAGACGAAGGCGGCTTCGGCGCGTGGCACGTAGAGATGCGCCGCCCAGCACGCTCCGGCGCTCACCAGCGCGAGTGCCACGTGAGTCAGCAGGCGGCGCAGTCCGAAATCTTCTAAAAAGAATCGAATCAATGGCTGAACCAGGGTACAAATCCGGGCTTTACGGCAAGCTGCCCCGCACGTTCAGGGGACAACGGACGCGGACCAAACAGAGTCATATCACCACGCAGCACATTATAAAACTGTGGGTATTCCTCCAGCATGGTCAAACGCAGAAACCGCCCGATTCGTGTGACGCGCCGTCCGACGGGTTTGTGGGACATTGAGCGCAGTTTGTACAGTTTAAAACCCTCTCCGTTGTGTCCGATTCGCTGCTGCACATAAAACGCGGGACCCGGCGACTCCAGTTTGATGAGCAGCGCCATGAGCAAAAGAAATGGCAGCCCAAGCCACAGCATCAACAGCGAAATGGCGATGTCACAAGCCCGTCTGAACATGATATACGCTCCTTGAATATGCTCTGCTGGAACGCTGCGAGCAAGATCAGCAAGCGTTCTCAGCCAAACCTGCGCGATACCCCATCTGCCCGATTTTCGATAAGCGTCACGGCATTGGTCACGGAAGATGAGCAGCATTTCTCTGCCATAGACTTGGCGAAAAACTGCCGGATAGAGTCGCAGTAAACCCGCGTAGATGCGTTCTGAAAGCGTCATCTTAAACTGCCGGAATCGATTCGACACGTCGCGAGGTCACAAGCCGAGATTGCGCCGCGAACGCTCCCAACAGGAGCAGGCAAGCGGTCAGAATGCCGGGAACGTTACACCCGTAGGTCCATCCATAACTGCCGTCGCTTTGTGTGGCAAAACACTGGGGGAATATCATCCTCGTGAACTGCCATCCCCATGCAATGACGCCGATAAGCGCGAGAGCGCACAGGGTGTTGGTCAGCGCAAATATCCAGACCACTTTTCCATGATTGCCGCTCGCCCGCCCTATCACAAACAAATGCCGAAACTGAAGTAAAAGCACGACAGCAGCCGGTCCATATCTTCCCACTGGCGTGTTGAAAAAATAGCCGAGGCTCCATTCGAGCGTTCCGGCGGGTTGGGTCGAGTAATTGAACTCCCATGGATCGAGCAGCAAAACCGTGCCGAGCATTGTCCACGCCAGTAGAATCCAACTGCCGATCAAGGCAAGGTCGCCTAAAGCAAGGACGAGAAAGGCGTTACGGGTCTTCGGATGTCGGAGCATGGTCAGGCGTTCTCCACAAGCATTTGCGATCACATCAGGGAGTGACCGCAACCACAGGTGGATCACGCCCCATTTCCCGCGACGACGATGTGCGGAACGGCATTGGTCGCGGAAGACAACTCGCATTTCATGCCGGTACTGATTGCGAAATGGCTCAGGATAGAGGCGGAGTAAGGCGGCGTAGAGGCGCACAGAGAGCCGAATGAGCGTGTTATCGCGCATTAGCCACCTCTCGCAAGCAGGCGCTTGCGATGGGCGACGGCGACAAGTTGCGACAGGCGATTCATTTCCGCCTGCGCGGTTCGTATCCCCAACTGAGTCAAACGGTAGTAGCGGCGGCGCTCGTCGTCCAATGCCGGATCGGGGCGTTCGTCCGATTCCTCAATCAGACCATCCGCAAGCATCTGCTTAATCGAACGGTAGAGCGTGCCGGGACCGACATGCAGCTTTCCCTCTGTGAAACGTTCGATTTCCTGCATGATGCCGTAGCCATGCAGCTCACCATCACCCAATGCAAGAAGAATGTGAAATACCGCCGGGCTGAGTGAAGGTGTTTGGTGTGTATCCCTGTCCAGAACAGACTCCTTTATATCCAC
>DATGQJ010000762.1:0-4146 GCA_035304265.1 Oceanobacillus sp. | reverse complement strand
GTTTCCTTGACCGTTACTTGCTGGGGTCATAGCCTGAATCTTCTACGCGGGCGAAGCTATGGTAGAATGCGTGGCACATGTAAATCCTCTTGGAGTATCCATGTCTCGCAGTCTCCGTCACTGGCTTCGCCTGTTGTTGATCATCGCTGTTGTTCTCGTTGTTGATCAAGTGACTAAAGCCCTCATCATCGAGAACGTCGCGATGGGGGAAACGGTATATTTGATCCCCGCACTCGCTCCGTACTTTCAAATTACCCGCAGCGAAAACAACGGCGCGGCTTTCGGGTTTCTGCCGCAGGCGGGCGATCTTTTCCTGATCATCGCTGTCGTGATCGTCATTGCCATGATCATCTTCTATCCGCGTATTCCTGAAAATGCCACGCTCACGCGCCTTGCAACCGGGTTGGTGTGCGGCGGTGCGCTGGGCAATGCGCTGGATCGCATTCAACACGGCGCGGTGGTCGATTTCATCCACTATCAAATCCCCGACGTGATCTCCAACGTGTCCAATCTCGCCGATCATGCCATCGTGATCGGTGTGCTGATGATCTTCATCGAGAGTTGGCGCAGCGATCCCAGAAAAAAAGCGCCGCCGGAAGAAACGGCAGCGCCAGAAGATTCAGTGTCTTAACTGTCGAGGGATGTCGGATCGACGAGAACCGACATCCCCGCTATCTCATGCACTTCCTGTTGGTCTGGGTGTTACGTTTAACCCCCCGCCCGCGCATAGATTTTCCTCGCATGGTATTCCATTCCCGTCTGGGTCAAGTGACAGGTTGCCCGCTTGCAGACATGCCTGAGCCTCAGCACAGTTGACAAGCTGCGCACAGGTAAAGGTGATATTCGGGCACGCTACCCCGACACCGCCACCGGACGGTGTGCTGAAGACTCCGGTTGGCACGACGGGAAGCAGCGGGCTTGGGTTGAGGATCACCTGCCCTGTGTTCGGGTCAACGGCGATACCCGGCGGCAGGATGCCTGCGGGCGCAGTCGTGATGTCGGTGAGATAGACTGCGAATTCACCTTCTACTGCGCCGCGATTCGCAATATCGGTAAGGTCGCTCACGATCACGATGTATTGCGCGGTCTCAGGGATCAGGATCGGCGCGATGGCGGTGTAGTTGCTGCCCTGACCGATTCTGGCAACGCCGAGGAAATTGGTCGGGTTATTGAACGAACTGACCGACATCATGGGCTGAATGTTCCCGTTGAGCGTCACCATTTCGACGCGGTAGCTTGCGCCAATGCCTGCGTCGAAGCAGAAGCCAGCGACCAGATCGCGCGGGCTTAACCTGCCGAATACCACCACGCCGGGGCGCAGTCGTGGCACGATCTCGGTGCGATTCTGGAAGGTGAACAGACACTCTTCATCCGTCGGAATGCGATCCTGCGGGATGAGCAAGTTCAATCGGGCACGCAGGCTAGAGAACAGCGCATCTGCCTCGTTGATCGCTTGCAGCGCCACCGCTGCCGCGCCTTCACCGACGAGTCCTTCGGCGGGCTGCGGGAACTGGCAGGATTCGATCAACAGGTCGATACCCTGTCGCACGTATTCCATGGCGGCGTTGAAGTCGAGTTGCAGCGGGTTCAACACGTCGTAGAACGGCGCGAGCACCGGATTGGGAATGTTGTAGTCGCTGGGACGTGCCGGATAATCGCCGCATTGAATTCGTTCGCCAAGCGTCACGGCAGTCCAACGCGCTCGAATCTCGTCGAGCGAGGGTTGTGCCAGTTCGATACGATCACGCATTAACCGCAGCGTATCCATGTAGCTGTCATGGGTGGGATCGGAGATCGGCAGCCCATCGGCGACAATACCGTCAATCGGCAGGAGGTCGAAAACTGCCAGTCCGGGTTCGGGCAGCTCGGTGATGAACTGTGCCGCCACCCAACCGAGCGTTCCTTCCCAGTTGACCTGAATCCACGTGTTATCAGCGGTGCGTCCTAGCAGCCGAAGCTCGGCATAACGCGGGGCATTCGCCAGCACCGGATAGGCACGACTTGGACCCGCTCGCAGACGCAAGCCGCTTTGTGTCAGCCGCCCGATGTACTCGCTGGTGACACTGGTGAGTCCGGCGCGTGGATTCTCGAAACCACCGTAGGGGATGGTACGCGGATCGGCAACCGGCAGCGACATGATGTCGCCATTCAACACCGTCACGACGGCAACGCCAACCCATGCCTGCTGTCCAATGAAGTTCACGCGCAGCCATTCGTTGTCCGGACTGCGAGCTTCCACGTTCTCGAACACCGTGCCCGCGTTGACAAAGCCAAGCACTTCCGCACCAATCGCAGGCAGAAGGCGGATGTTCACACCATCACGGTTGACGACGACGTTCACGCCCGTTGGCGGGATCGGCACAACCTGACCCGCGTTGACAGGGCGCGGAAGCGGCGTTCGCGTCGGCGGCGGCGGAATGAAGGTCGGTGTAAAGGTCGGCGTCGGTGATGGCAGTGGCGTCGCCGTTGGTGGTATCGGTAGGGTTGGGATTAACGTTGGGGTTGGCGGTCCGGCAATGTCCAGATAGACCGGGTCTTGTGCAAAGTCGTTGGCACCATTGGCGTCGAAGAAGTTGATCAGAAAGGCAATGTTTTTGTGGATGATATCGGGTTCGAGATCGCTAGGTGGTGCTTGAACGTTAAAGCGGATGACCTCTGTCTGCCCCGGAGCAAAACTTGCGCCCGTGCTACATTGTATGGTCTGTGTGCCGGCGCATGTAAAGAGACTTCCGGGAGTGCTGGTGGTGGTACTCTCAATTCGGGTCAATCCACCCTGAATTGCGATAAAAACAAGGGTGGGACCGGGTAAGGACGCGGTTCCGACATTCGTCAGCGTAACCGTGACGGAACCGTCAGTGCTGCCTGCTTGGAAATTGGGAGAACCGGGAGGCGATCCCTCATGCGTGATGCTAATGCTGAGATCGGCTACCGGTGCCACAATATTGAAGTTCACCGTATCCACATTGTTCGATGTGTCGATTTCACCGCCACCGCCTACCGTTACGGTATTGCTGAAAGGTCCTCCCGCAATACCGGGTGCTAGTGCGTCTATGACAATGAACTCGTAGCCCTCCGGCTGATTCCCCGGATTAGGGGCAAGCGGCAATCCACTCCCTACATTATCGCAGGTCAGCGTGCTCGCATCGGGGGCGGTACATGAAAATACGCCATTTGGAACGCTGTTGAACGGAATGCCCGATGCAATTGACAATCCTCCGCCCAGTGATAGATTGACTGTGATAGTTCCCGTTGTCGGGTTTCCCCCTCTATTGGTTACCGAAATCGCCACACTGCCCAAGCCACCCATGGCAAAGTTGTCGTCGGCGGCATTGAGCGCGTCATTGTGATGGAGCGTTACATACAAATCAGGATCGGTTTGCGCACTTGCAGGCGATTGTGCGAGTGCGAATGCGCCAATGACGATGGCGAGAAGGGCTATCATCAGCCAATGGACAGTTGCGTGGGACTGCTTCAGCATAAAACAAACCCTCTCCAGCAGGCGGGGCGGGTGACGAGTATAAGTGCTGCATTAACTATAAATCACATCTTCAGTTACGCAAAGCAAGATAAAGGTCATATTTCTGAACAATGAGGCATTGAGCACCAATTTCAGGGAAAGATTCGCATTTTTTTAGGGATTGTGATAGAATAAATGTTCGGATGTTTATTGCTCATTTAGGTTCAATTTGTGGTATACTGTTATGGTTCCATAGCGTCAATGACACAAAATTAGAACAACAGTCTTTTGGTTATGCGGGTGGGATAAAGAGAAGGGATTAACCAAGCCATGTATCAGCAGGTAACCATCGTCGGGAACGTCGGGCGCGATCCTGAACTGAAATATATGCCTAACGGAAGACCCGTGGCGAACTTTACAGTCGCCACCAACGAGCGTTGGACTGACAAGCAGACCAACGAACGCAAGGAAAAAACCACGTGGTGGCGAGTAGCTGTGTGGGGTCCGCAAGCTGAAACCGTGTCACAGTACGTCAGCAAGGGACGGCAGGTGATGGTGATTGGCACTGTCGAGGCGCGGGCATATCTCGATCAGAGTGGACAGCCGCAAGCGTCGCTTGAATTGACAGCCCGTGATGTGCGTTTCCTCGGCGGACGCGATGGCGATGTACAAGGACAGCCGATGGACGA
>DATGQJ010000761.1:0-3367 GCA_035304265.1 Oceanobacillus sp. | reverse complement strand
GACACTATCGTTGCGATTATCGGGCTGGCGTTGGCGATTCGTATCCAGCAGATCGCAGGCACACTGGCCATCGACAAGGTCATCAATCGGGAGGGCTAATCATGCCTCCGGTACTCGTCGTCTCATTGGCATTATCACCCGTGATCTACCTCACAGGGCGCTGGCGAATGGCAGTCTCCCGGAGTTTCACGCTGGCTGCACTTGCTGTGCTCTGGATGGCGTTCGGGTTGATAATACGAGACTTCTCCACAACTTGGATATATGCGCAGACAGCCGTTCGTTTCGCTTTCGACGGCATCAGCCTTTTGATAACCGCCGCTGTGCTTGTCCTCAGTACCCTGACAGCAGTCTTCTCCTTTTCCGATGTGCGCGGCGAATCCGGCGAGGAAAAATACTATGCCATGCTCCTGTTGATGACAGGCGCGGTGATCGGACTGGTCAGCGCGGGTGATCTGTTCAATCTATGGGTGTGGTTTGAACTGACGGCGATCACATCATATTTGCTCGTTGCTTTCCATCGGGAACGCGCGGACGTACTGGCGGCATGTGCGAAATATCTGATTCAAACCGCAACCGGCTCCATTCTCGTATTGTTTGGGATTGCCCTCGTGTTCGCGCAGACGGGCACACTCGATCTCGCTCAGCTTCAGGTTTCTGCGACACCGCTGGCAGTCGTGGCGGGAACGCTGTTCATCATGGGCTTTGGGGTGAAGATTGCCCTCGTTCCCACCTATACGTGGCTACCCGATGCCTATGCCCAAGCGCCATCCGCCATCAGCGCCCTGCTCTCTGGCATCGTCACCATAAGCGGATTGGCGGCACTCTTGCGCGTCCTCTCGCTGCTGGATGGTATGGCACTTGGATGGGGCGCTGCGCTGATCGCATTCGGGACGTTGAACATCGTGGTTGGGAATTTTCTGGCGCTGCGACAGGACGAAGTGAAACGTGTATTCGCCTATTCGAGCATCAGCCACATCGGCTTCATGCTGCTGGCAATAGGCATCGGAATTTACGCTGATCAGGATGCAGGGTTCCAAAGCGGAATGCTGCACCTGTTCATCCATGGATTGATGAAAGCGCTGGCGTTTCTTGCCGTTGGAGCAGTGATTTACACTCACAGAAACGCACCACTGAAGGTCAATGATCTTGCGGGGTTAGCAGGGCGTGAGCCGTTGCTTGCTACTGCGATGGTTGTTGCCTGCCTGAGTCTGGCAGGTGTGCCGCCGCTTGCCGGGTTTGTTTCAAAGTGGCAGATTTTCGCCGCCGGGATCACGACAGACAGCGTTGTAGTGGTCATCTTAACGATCCTCGCAGCGCTCAACAGTGTGTTCTCGTTGGCGTACTACTTCCCCATCATCAACGCCCTGTTCGCTAAAGAGAATGCTCCGCCTCAGCGCCCCGTACCTTTAGGAATGCGCCTGCCGATTTTTCTGCTGACCGCAGCGCTCATCATCATCGGGCTTTATCCGTCGCTGCTGGATGGGCTTGTCATTGCTGCAACCCAATCACTGACGGCGCTGTTCGGAGGCTCAATATGAAGGAACTGCTGTTGACACCCCCCGTAGCATTCCTGATTTACCTTTTGCTTGCCAGCGGCTTAGCCATCCTCGGACGCATCTTCGCAGGAAAATCGACCCCAACCCCGATGAAGACCAGTGCTTACGCCAGCGGTGAGGAAGCGCTTCCGGGTGCGTCCGCCCCCGGCTACCGTCCTTTTTTCAAGGTCGCTCTGTTCTTTGCCGTGCTTCATCTCGGCGTCATTGTGTTAGGCAGCGGTGGCATATCGACGGGTTCAATCCTGTATCTGGTGGGATTGATGGTCGCCCTGATCGCCCTGATTCTGGGCTAAGGAGGAAACATGGAAACCCTTCTGAAAAACCGACAATGGGCGCAAGTGATGGAAAAAGTGAAACATTGGGCAAGAGTCAATTCGCCATGGGCAATCCATTTCAACACCGGTTCCTGCAACGGCTGTGACATCGAAATTCTGGCGACGCTCACTCCCTACTATGATGTGGAGCGTCTTGGAATTAGTTTGCAGGGCAGCCCACGCCATGCCGATGTTTTGATCTGCACGGGACCCGTGACCCGACAAGCGCGTGACCGCCTGCTGCGTATCTATGAGCAGATGCCAGACCCCAAATTTGTCATTGCGGTTGGCGCGTGCGCGATTTCCGGCGGTGCGTTCGATGGTTGTTACAACGTGGTCGGTCCGATTGATCAGGTGATTCCGGTGGATGTCTATATTCCGGGGTGTCCGCCGCGTCCCCAAGCGATCATCGATGGCGTGATGAGCCTGCTGAACAAACTGGAGGAGGCGACATCGTGAACGCATTAGAAAAGGCACAGGCGCTTCTGACAGAGTGGGTTCAAAACTGGCACGCACCAGAAGACCACCGCCTTGATGGAGAGGTTTCACCAACCGATCTGCTTCCGGCAGTCAAAGCGCTGAACGAACAGGGATGGGGCTATCTGGTGGCAATCACCGGGTTGGATGCTGGCGCTGAAGCAGGCAGCATGGAAGCGCTTTACCATTTTTGCTCCGGCGCGTCGGTGTTGACTCTGCGAGTGAAAATTCCGCGTGAGCAGGCGATTGTCCCCAGCATTTGCAGCATCGTCCCTTACGCCAGCGTGTTCGAGCGTGAACTCAGTGAGATGTTCGGTATCGAAGTCAGCGGCACGCCCGATCCGTCGCGCCTGTTTCTGCCTGATGACTGGGTAGAAGGAGTCTATCCACTCCGCAAAGATGCAGAACTGGATTGAGGTGTACCATGGAACGCTTTACTATCCCCATCGGACCACAACACCCGGCGTTGAAGGAACCGGGACACTTTACCTTCACCGTAGACGGCGAAGTTGTGACTGCCGCTTCGGTGCGGTTGGGCTACGCTCACAGGGGAATTGAAAAGGCAGTCGAAAGTCGCAACTGGGTTCAGAATCTTTACCTGCTGGAACGAATCTGTGGTATCTGCTCTCACATTCATGCGACCGCCTACTGTCAGGGGGTTGAACGCCTTGCTGGAGTCACGGTTCCACCACGAGCGCAGGCGATTCGGACGCTGGTCGCAGAACTGGAGCGAATTCACAGTCACTTGCTCTGGCTCGGTGTTGCTGCCCATCAAGCAGGCTTTGACACGCTGTTCATGTACTCATGGCGTGACCGTGAAACGGTGATGGACATGCTGGAGCAGCTTACGGGCAACCGCGTCAATTACTCCGCGAATGTTCTGGGCGGCGTGAAATTCGATTTGAATGAGCAGGTCATAACCACCATTCTGAAGGGAGTGGACTTTCTGGAAGAACGCACCCGTTCGTATCTGGAAGTCGTCACCAATGACCGCTTTTTCTTGCAGCGCACGCGCGGTAT
>DATGQJ010000760.1:0-2724 GCA_035304265.1 Oceanobacillus sp. | reverse complement strand
TCTGGTTTTCGACACGATTTTGAGGCATGGATGCAAGCCGTTTGTCGAGCTTGGCTTCATGCCGCAGGACTTGGCAGACCCCGAACGCTATGATCTTTCCAAAGACACGTGGACGCACCAGAACTATCGCGCTTATGGGTTTGCCTGCCCGCCGAAGGATTACCAGAAATGGCACGATTTGATCTTTGCATTGGTGCATCACTGTGTGGAGCGATACGGCGCTGAAGAAGTGGCGACGTGGTACTGGGAACTGTGGAACGAACCCGATCTGGATTACTACTGGAAAGGCTCAATCGACGAGTTCAGCAAGCTGTATGACTACACGGCGGCGGCAGTCAAAGCGGCGTTTCCGGCGGCGCGGGTCGGCGGTCCCGGCACGACCAACCCGATAGATGGGCGGCGCTCAGCGCAATTTCTGGATGCGTTTCTCAATCACTGCGCCAAAGGTACGAATTTCGTCACCGGAGAAGTAGGGACGCCGCTGGACTTTCTCAGCTTTCACGTGAAGGGCGGCGGCTACCGCGCCGATCCCAAACATCGAAAACAAGACCCGCCATCGGTGAAGCAGATTCTCAGCCACGTGCAGGTGGGACACCAGATCATCAGCAAATACCCGACGCTCAAACATCTCGAATGCGTACTATCGGAGATCGATCCTGACGGCTGGGCGGCGGGCGGCGTGTGGGACAACGCCAACCTGAACTTTCGCAATACCGAGTATTACCCCAGCTTCGTTGCCACCGCCTTCGACAAGGTGAGCCGCTACGCCCGCCAGCATGATTGGGATGTGCGTTTGCTCTCGTGGGCGTTTTTATTCGTGGGCGAACGCTGCTTTGAAGGCACGCGGTCATTTTCCACGCAGGGCATCGACAAGCCGATCCTCAATCTGTTTCGCATGTATGCCAAAATGGGAACGCAGGAGATCGGCTTCTACAGCAGCGGCACGCAAGACCCGCTGGCGTATGCCGATTTGAACGGACGCGGCGAACCGCCGGACATCTCCGGCTTTGCCACGCTCTCCGGCAGCAAAAGTTTAGAAGTGCTGATTTACAACCATCATGACGATTGGGACGTGGATGGGGATTATGAGATTGACCTTCAAGTGGAGAATTTGCCGTTTGAACAACAAACGTTGACGCTCAAACACTATCGAATCGATCACGCGCACAGCAACGCTTACGCCGAATGGGTGCGACAGGGGAAGCCGATGTATCCGTCGGCGGGGCAGCGTGCGGCGATAAAAGCACGTGAGGGGTTGGAACTGTTGGAGCCGCCGCAGGAAATTACGGCGGAGCATGGAAAGGTTACATTGACCTTCTCCATGCCCGTACACAGTATATCGTTGTTGGTGTTCTCGATAGAGCGCTAAGGTTCAACTGGCGCGGAAAAGAGTCACCGTCGCGCCGAAGGTGATCACGTCGCCGTCACGCAGGGGGCGTCCCTTTTCGGTCACAGGCGTGCCGTTGACCAGCGTGCCGTTGGCGCTGCCCAGATCGTAGAGTATCCAGTTGCCGTCCACCAGTTGCAGACGGGCGTGAGGACGTGATACCGAAGCGTCTTGCAGGCAGATTTCCCAGTCGGCTTTGCTGGTCGCGCGACCAATGGTGATGTTATCCAGCAAAAGCGGAATGCTGCTGCCTTCCTGCGGACCGTTGGTGATGAGCAGCTTACCTTTGCCTGTGCTGGTGATGGCGGTGATGATCGTGCCGTGTTCGGTTGCCATCCGCTGTTCTTCTTCGCTGACGATGGCGGAAAAATGCAGCACCGGCACGTACAGGCGAATCTCGTCGCCGTGCGCCAGTGGAAATGGCTCGGTGGTGCGGTTGCCGTTGACGAACACGCCGTTGGCGCTGCCCAGATCGGTGATCATAAAAATGCCGTCGCGGTAGTTGATGACGGCGTGCTGGCGCGAGACATGCTGTTCCTTGATGCAGATGTCGTTGGATTCCAACCGCCCGATGCTGGCGGTTGCGCCTTCGGTCAAGATGAACTCATGAACGTGATTGTTGATCGGATCGCGCCACGTGATCTTTGCCAGAATTAATTCGGAGACGCTCATCAATAATGCCCTGAACCACAGATGATGTGTGTTCTGAGTATATATCACATCCGGTGAAAGAAAAACGGGTACTGTCGTCCATTAACAAGGTGGCGTCACACGAATGGGGTACTTCAATCGTGGTTACATGCGACCCGACTTGAAAGGGTGGTTTATGTGGCGGATAGATATGAACCATTATTTGGCCATCACTTTAATGGTCTTATAACTGACTGTTTGGGCTTATTATTTGCCATATATTGACTTCCAAAATATCGCAATCCAAAGGCAAGATGTGAGCCTCTTTCAAACAATGCGTTGATTTCGGAAGGTCTCAAATCCAGTAACTCTCCGAAACTTCTAAGGTAGTTTGCCTCATCTTCAGTAATATCACTGTCAAAGTCAGCTATTGCGGCTAATTGTGTTAACAGCCTCTTCTTGTCGTCCTCACGGTCTTTGAGGGCTTGTGTAATTCTCGGAACTACGACTCGTAATTCCTCTAGAGTCTGTCTATCGATTTGTTCCCAGAAAATATTGTTGGCACTATTAATTTCCTCTGTTGTTAGTCCCCATTCAACTAAAAACATCAGAGTTGCTGCATAAGCAGTGGGGTCTATTCCCTGACGTGCCCGTGCGTTCATTTCAAACATTACATTCAGGTAATCAACAGCAAAACGGATCTTTCC
>DATGQJ010000759.1:0-9130 GCA_035304265.1 Oceanobacillus sp. | reverse complement strand
GTTTGTGATCGTTGGAGTTCCGGTGGTATCGTTCATCACAGGGTACGATACATTGCTGCAAGCCTCAGTCGAAGATGGCTTTCGAGGGCGTGTCATCGGGGCATTTGGAACCACATCGTCACTGTTTGCCCTGCTCGGCACAACCTTCGCGGGCGCAACAGGCGATATTCTGGGTATTGTGCCCGTGATCAACATTCAGGCATATGGCTATTTCACCGCCGGATGTATTTGCCTGTTCGTCTTCACCCGAATGTTCCGGCGGGAACAACACATGACAGAGGCGACAATCAATGCAAATTGATCATCTGGATCACCTTGTCCTCACCGTCACAAATATTGAAGCAACCTGCGCGTTTTATGAGCGCGTGTTGGGGATGGCAGTCATTACTTTTGGCGAAGGACGCAAGGCGCTGGCGTTCGGGCAGCAGAAGATCAATTTACATGAAGCGGGTCGCGAGTTCGAGCCAAAGGCGCAGCGCCCCACACCCGGCTCGGCGGATTTATGCTTCATCACCTCCGTGCCACTGAAGGATGTTATGGCGCATTTACGCGCAAACGAGGTTACGATCATTGAGGGTCCGGTGCAGCGTACAGGTGCAACAGGCACACTTCTATCCGTTTATTTCCGCGACCCGGACGGAAACCTGATTGAAGTCTCGAATCTGGCGCTACCTGACTCATCGCCTCCGCGCCCATGAAAAATTGCTGTTTACTAAAGCAACCTAATACTCCGGCGTCTCGAAAAAACTGAACGAACTGAGGGGCCAGAACCGGAATTTGACCACGCCGGTAATCCGGCTGATATGGACAGGTCCATATTCTGACGAATCGCGGCTAGCATTGCGATTATCGCCTAGCACGAAATACTCGTTCTCGCCAACTTCCCAGCGCCCTGTGAAGCGCGGCGCTTCGCGGATGTAACTCTCGTAGAGTCGCTCACCATTGATGTGGACTGCCCCGTCGTAAATCTCTACCGTCTCCCCCGGCAAACCGATCACCCGTTTCACGACGATCTCGTTATCACCGGGCGCATACAAAACGACAATCTCACCGCGAGAGATCGAATTGGTCAGCACGTCAACGTTACTGACGAACAGGCGATCGTTTTCGTGCAATCCCGGCTCCATACTGTGACCAAGCACAGCATAACGAGGGAAAAAGAGATTGATCACCAGCACGCAGCCAAGGGCAACGAGCAATGGCTTCAGCCATTCGTTCAACACCTTCCGCGCAAATGTATCGTCGGAAACTTCTTCCTACTTTGCAGGACGGTAGAGCATGGAAACTCCCACAGCCTAAACTGACTTATTCAGAATACTCAAACTTTTCCCGGATGCATAGGATTGTAGCGTATAATTTGCACAGTTTTTACATCTCTCATAGGAACGACGCTATGACTATCCGGCTAGCGAACGCCCCGGTTTCGTGGGGCATTTATGAGTTTGAGGGCATCGCTCAGAAATACCCATACACACAGGTTCTGGATGAAATTACAGATACAGGTTACACAGGCATAGAATTAGGTCCATGGGGTTATTTGCCTACCGATCCGGAAGTGCTGCGCCCCGAACTAGAAAAACGCGGGTTACGCCTGCTCTCTTCTTACGTTCCGGTTCAGTTCGCCGATGCCAGCGCCATCGATCAAGCTGAAGCACACGCGCTCAAGGTTGGGCGTTTGCTCGCGGCGCTCGATGCAGTTTGTATCGTACTGGCAGACGACAATGGCAACGTGCCGGAACTCGTGCAGCAGGCGGGGCGACGGCGCGGCTCGTACCTTTCGGCAGAACAATGGGACGTGTACGCGGCTGGCGTGAACCGCGTGGCACGAAAGATTTACGATGAACTTGGCTTAAAAGTCGTGTTCCACCATCACTGTGGCGGATACGTCGAAACGCCTGACGAAACCCGCAATCTCATGAAACGCACCGACCCCGATCTGGTAGGTCTATGCCTCGATACTGGACACTGGCATTACGGCGGCGGAGACGCAATGGAATGCATCCGCGAATACGGCGAACGAGTGCGATATTTGCATCTCAAAGACTGCGACCCGGGTATCCGCAAGATGGCGATTGACGAACGCATGGATTACTTCGCGGCGACGGCAGCAGGCGTATTCTGCGAGTTAGGTAAGGGTGAAGTCGATTTTCCCGGCGTCATTCAGGCGATGGAAAATCTCGGTTATGACGGCTGGGCGGTGGTTGAACAGGATGTGCTGGTAGATGATCTTGACGCACCGCGTCAGAGCGCCCGCCGCAACCGCGAATATCTACGGGGATTGGGATTGTAAATTAGCGAATTTTGAGTAGGGGCGACTCGTGAGTCGCCCCTGAATTTACAAACTCTCGGTGCAATCGAAGCCTTACATGCTTTCTTCAAGCGCCCGATCAGCCCCTTCTTGCAAAATAGTGATGGCTTCTTCCACACTCATCCCATTGCTGGTCACATTGGCAATCGCCTCACCGATCAAACCACGCACCACACTGTAAGCCGCGATATTGGGTGAGCTATACAGGGTGTTGTCCGGGTTGTTGACCAGCCCGTTGGCGACGCTGAAGTATGGATAGAGTCCTTCACTGAAATTCGCTTCCCTCATGGTCGTGGAAGTGCTGAGTACCGGGTTGAAATAGCCTGAGCCTTCGCTCCATGTCGCTGCCGATTGCGGCGTGGTCAGGAATTTCAGGAAAAGCCAGCTTGCAAGCTGTGCTTCAGGCGTGCTGGGAACCATGATGATGCTGGGGACGAACACCTGAATCACCGGATCCTCCGTCGTATGAGGATACGGGGCAACCACCCACTCTGCCTCATAGCCAGTATCCTCGAACCCTGCGATGATGAAGGTAAATCCGGCGCTGCTGGTCACGATAAAGGGATTGAGACCGAGGTTGAAATCGGTCTGCTCGGCAAAACGCTCGGCAGGAATGTAACCGCAGCCCTGATCATACAGGTCTTTGTACATTTGCAGGGTTTCTTCCACCGGCGTATTCCCCGCAAACGTAAACACCTCGCCGTCGAAAATCGAACCGCCCCGCGCTGCAACCCACGACTCGAACGGGCTAGCGCCTGCGATAATCGGGAAGCCCTGACGATCCTCGCCATTCGGACCGGTAGAATTGGCGCTGGCGCAAGCCATCTCCATAAATTCTTCCGGCGTTTCCGGCGGACCATCGAAGCCGAGTTCATCCAGCA
Organism: Oceanobacillus sp.; assembly: GCA_035304265.1. GTDB lineage: Bacteria > Chloroflexota > Anaerolineae > Aggregatilineales > Phototrophicaceae > Flexifilum. Next base: position 5,941 of record DATGQJ010000759.1, on the reverse strand, counting down.
GCGTCAGATTCACGACAAAAAGCTCCGCCGACGCCTGATTGGGCCACGCGAGTTGTGCCTCATCGACATTATTGAAGTTCACCAGCGCCATGTTCAGGTCAGCGAGTTGCTCAGCAGTCAGCCCCCACGTTGGATCGTTGATGTAAGGGTTGAGATCAACTGCTGCGCCGTCACGATAGTAGCTGGCGGCATTGTTGGCATAACCCGCCACCAGATTCGGCAGTTCGCCAGAGACAATCCCGGCATTCATCAACTCGGAAATCGGGTCATAGCTTCCCTGGAAAATACCCTCAACCGTAATGCCCCATTCGTTCGTCTCATTGAATTGGTCGATCAGCAGGGCGATAGTATCCCCCTGCGCACTGCCATCAGAATATTGATGCCAGTAGACAATTGTTTGCCCGGAGGGATCGATATTCCCAAGATCGTCCTGTGCCAGCACCAAGACAGCACTGAGCGCCAGCGCGAGCACTAAACTAACCAACAGCAACTTCCGCATAGCATTCTCCTTTGAAATACTTAAAAAAATGGGCAAGAAATGAGTGTACTCACATTTTGTTAAATCCACATCAAGATGTGTTTTCGACGAATGCTGCCAGCTTTTGCAGCGATAACTTCGATCCCAACTCGTTATCTTCCAGACGTATGCCTACCGGGATGTCCTCGCAAACCACCGTCACTTCGGTTCCCCCGTCGGCGTCCGCCAAACTCCAGATGATTTTCATTTCGCCTGCGAATTCCGGCTGCTCCGACTCAAACTCAGTCATCCAGACGATCTTCTCATTTGGGATCAACTCAACGAACCGCCCCTGTGTCGTATCGGTATCCTCCGATGTCTTGCCGCCGAGTGACTCCTCTGGGTTCAGATAGGTAAGCGACACTCGAAACTTGCCACCCACGCGCGGTTCTAAGACATGTACCTGCCCTTTCATGCCGTCAGGCGGAAGCCATGAAGCCACCGCGTCCGGCTCAAGAAACGCTCGATAGACGACTTCACGCGGCGCATTGATCAGCCATGAAACTCGCGTGCTTCTGTCCGGTGTCATGATTTACCCCTTCAGCCCGGACGATGCAATCCCTTCCGTGAACTGCCGCTGCGTAAAGAAATACATAATCAAGATCGGGATGATCATCATCACGCCTGCTGCCATTTGCAAATGCAAGGCGTTGGGCGCATCGCTGGTCACAAATTTGGTCAGCCCCACCGCCACCGGACGCCATTCATCGGTTTGCGTCACCAGCAGGGGCCACAGCAGCGCATTCCACGCGCCGATAAAGGCAAACGTCACGCTAGTCATGATCGGCGCTTTGGACAGTGGCACGATCACCGACGTGAGAAACCGCAAATGCCCCGCGCCATCGATCCGCGCAGCATCCCATAAATCATCAGGAATCTGCGTGAAAAACTGCCGGAGCAAAAAGATAGTGAACGCCGATGCCATAAACGGCACGGTCAGCGCGGGCCAATTATTCAGCCACGGCAAACCGAGCAGGTTATCGCTCAGTCGTCCGATCCAGATGACAGTCAGATAGTTGGGGATAAACGTGGCAACTTCCGGGATCATCAGCGTTGACAGCATGATGCCGAACAAGACGTTGCGCCCGAAGAACTTCATACGCGCAAAGGCATATGCCGCCGGAATACAGACCAGTAGTTGTCCGGCAATCGTAATCGCGGTGATTCGCACGCTGTTCCACATGAACTGGCTGAAATTCGCCCGTTCCCACGCCTCGACGTAATTCTGATAGCGCAGTTGACTCGGCAGCAGATTGCCAAACGTCACTTCGGTGAGACTCATGAACGAGGCGCTCAACATCCACAGAAACGGAAAGATCGCCTGCACTAAACCGAGGATGAGCACAGCATAGACGACGATCCGCCCCCAGCGAATCGGTTTGCGAACCGTCGTCGGGGTGTCGGCAAGTTCAATCGGGCGGGCGACATCAGCCATAATGGACACGACTCCCTAAAAAGCGGTTCTGGAACAGCGTCAGCAGCAAAATCACGCCGAACAACACAAACGACATTGCCGATCCATAGCCCATATTCGGGTCGGTGCTGCGAACCGTTTCAAAGATATGCACGCCCAGCGTATCCACCGCATTTTGATTCGCCGGATTACGCATGATCCAGATTTGTGTGAAAGCGCGGAACGTGCCGATGATAGCGATCAGTGAGAGGAAGAAGGTCGTTGGCGAAAGCAGTGGCAGCGTGATGTGGCGGAACAATGCCCATTCCGATGCGCCGTCAATCCGCGCCGCTTCATACAGTTCACCGGAAATCGTGCCTAACCCTGCCAGAAAGACAACCGCGTCGTAGCCGATATACGTCCATGTCGTGTATATCATGATGACCACAAGCGCAAGACCGGGACCGGAGAGAATGTCGGGAAGCCATGTGCCGAAAATCAACTCGAAAATTCCGGTTGGCTCAAGCAGCCATTTCTGCTGTGGCAGCCCCAAAAACTGGAAAACGTGATTGGCGGGTGACGTTGGACGATGCGAAAAGATGATGTTGAACACAATCGCCGTAGCGACGAAGGGCATCACGTAGGGCAAAAAGTAAACAACGCGAAAGAACGACTTTCCTTTGATGTTCTGGAATAGCATGTATGCCAGCACCAAGCCGATCCCAAGCTGAAACGGCACCGTGCCGATGGCAAACATCGCGGTGACGTTCAGCCCGCGCAGCACATCCGGGTCGGCGCTGGCAAGTGCATTGGGAAGCTCGGCGATCAGCAGGTAGCCACCGCCAAGCAGCAGCAGCGCAGCCAGCGCAAGCAGGGCAAAATTACGAGTGCCGTCCTGCTTTACCGCCCGCCGCCACACCATGTATGCGCCAACAACCGCCGCCGCCCCCAGACTGATGAAAATGATCTGCGACCACAACGGCAGCCCTTCGCCGTTTTCGCGTGCCGCGTCAATCGCCGCCTGCACTTCAGACGTGGTCAGTTGCAGGATAAGCAGTCCCGCCCCACCGAAAAAGCAAGCCATCGTACTGAGCAGCAGAAAGCGCTCTCGTTCCCCACCCTTTACGACCAGCCACCACACAAAGGTGAGCACCGCCGCAACGACCAACCCCAGTAGAAACTGGTTGCCCGCATCGGTAGCGACTGGCACGCGGAAACTGGCAAACAACTCACTGACGAATAGCCCCTGCACCCGTTCTTGCCCGCGTACTCTTTGCGGAATATCGAGGATGATCGGCAGCAGGATCGTCACCCAGTTGATGAACAGATAAATCGCTCCCGCGTTCACCAAGCCGGGGATCACATACGTCAATGCCTTGCCGCGTTCACTGCTGATCCACAACTGTCGCAGGCGTAGCACTGCAAAAGCAAGTGCCCCCAATGCCAGCCAGAAAAACAGCACGTAGGCAAATCCGTCGAGCGCACGAGTATAGTTGGCGAGTCCGGTGTATTCACCCGGAAGCCGCCGCCACCGGTGCAGACTGACGAAAAAGGCAAAGGCGACGGGAAAGATGCCGAACAGGAAGATGAGCACCGTCGCAGGAAGGACGAATGCATATGCGGTGAGGTTTTCCTGCAAAATGCGCTTGCGGCGTGACGTTTCTCTCAATTGCGGTGAAGTAGCTGCCATTGCCAACCCAGGATAGAACTTTGGGCGTTATTGTAACGTGCCAGCGGGTGCCGCGCATCATTCTTTAAGCAGATGTAAGTGTGGGATCAAGGCGAGGATTGCGCCAGCGTTTCGGCGGTCACCATATCGCCCGGTGGATAGGTGAAAAACTCAGGGACGGTGGCTCCGGCAAGTTGCTTAATAACCCCGAATACCGCAAGACGGGAGAGCGCTTCACGGTTGATCGCCAGCGATCCTCGGATGTATAAGCCTTGACGGATTAAATCCAGCACGGGCGGCTCGGCGTTCGAACTGACGATGTCCACCGCATCCGGCGGGATACCTGCCTCTTGAAGCGCATCAACTGCCCCCATCGCGCCCGCGTCATTGATACTGAGGATGACGTTGACTTCTTCACCCCGTTGGATGAAATCGCTCACGGCTGCATACCCCTCGTCGCGTGTATATCCCTGTACTTGCGCAAGGATATTTGCTGACGGCGCAACGTTGCGTAATGCAGCTTCAATCCCCTCGAACCGCCTCTCACTGGCACGAAAACCCGGAAAACCGAGCAGCAGCACGTTCGCCTGCCCATCCCACTTTTCCTGAATGAGTTGACCCGCGTAATTTCCGACGCTCAGTCCAATCTGGTAATTGCTCGAATCGAGTTTCACGCCGTAGGGATGCTCATACAACGTCACAAAGACAATCGGAATCTGTGCCTCTTGCATCGAAAGCAGGCTTTCATCCAATGCGCTCTCGCTCAACGGGCATAAAATGAAGGCTTTTGCCCCTTCCAGCCGAGCGCGGTCAATCTGCGTGATTTGCGTATAGATGTCGTTCTCGCTGTCGTAAGTTCGATACGGCAGCCCGTAGCTATTGGCGATTTCTTCAATGTCGATAGCCCGGCGTGATTGAAAGCCGTCTTCGAGGCTACAGGCAACGTAGGCGATAAACCCTGATTGCCCCAGCCGATCACGCGCTATCCCGACTTCGCTCTCCGTTGGCGCTAACGTGTCTATCGAGCCGCGTTCGCCTAACAGGATGACCGCCGGACGTGGCTCCTCATCAACCTGAGATAGCAGGACGCCACCCGCGATCAACAGGACTACGATCAGTCCCATAATCCAGAGTATCCGGTTGCGTCGCCAGCGATGAATGGCACGGAGCGGCGTTGACGTAACTGCCGGGATCACCGGATAACTGCTGGTGGTACGCCGATAGCCGGTCACAGCTTCCATATCCATGACCATTGCCTGCGCGGATTGATAACGCTGCTCAGGGTTTTTCCTCAAAGCCTGCATCACAATCGTTTCGACTTCGGGTGGAACTTCGGGATTCACCTGTCGAACGGGCGGCGGATCCTGCTCGACGTGTTTATATAGCAGCGCCATCACGCCACCCGTCTCCGATTGCTCGAACGGCGGACGCCCCGCCAGCATATGATAGAGAATCACCCCAAGACTGTAGATGTCCGAACTCGGCGTGACGTTTTCACCGCGGACTAGTTCCGGCGCGACGTAAGCGGGTGTGCCGACCAGATTGCCGGAATGCGTAAGATCGAGCGACATCTCCATCACCTTCGCCAGTCCGAAGTCGCTGAGGTAGGCGTTTCCCGCTTCATCCAGCAAAATGTTGCTTGGCTTCAGGTCACGGTGAATCACACCCCGTTCATGGGCGTATTGCAGGGCGCGTCCTATCTGCCCGAAGATTGCCGCTGTCCGTTCCAGAGACAGGGGACCGTTCCGCAGCAAATCCGCCAGTGTGCCGCCGCGCATCAGGCGCATGGCAAGGTATGAATATTCGTTCTCGTGAATACCATAGGCATAGATGGGCAAAATATGGATGTGTTCCAGCGAGGCGATGACATTCGCTTCCTGGTCAAACCGCGCAGAATACTCGACTCGGAACTCTTCGTCGAGATCGAGCGGCATGATCTTGACGGCAACATGGCGATTGACCGAAGATTGGAACGCGCGATATACCATCGCCATACCGCCGCGCCCAATCCGGTCTTCGAGGATAAAATCCCCTATGCGCTTACCTGACAGGTTTGCAGCGAGCACGGCTACTGCCCCCAGCTCTTTTCAGCAAATGAATAACAGCAATCCGCAACCCGTTGTTAGAGAATTTGCGAGTGTAAAGCACCCAGACGATAGACGCAACTAAAAAAGGAATAAACTACTAGTCATGGGGTTTCGGTTGACTCAATTAGATCGGCTTTGGTGACGGATTGCCCCGGTGGAACCAGAAATACTTCCGGTACGGTGGCACCGGCAAGCAGTTTCACCGCTGCGTCAATCGCCGTGCGTGAGTGTTGTTCCCGACCCACATCTACGGAAGCGCGAATATAATAATCCTC
>DATGQJ010000758.1:0-2220 GCA_035304265.1 Oceanobacillus sp. | reverse complement strand
GTTGCTCAGGTTCGGCGCGTACTGGTTGTTCAGCATGTCGGCATACGCCACGACGAAGGTCAGCGGCGTGCGAAATTCGTGGTTGAGGATGGTCAGAATGCGCCGCTTCAACTCTTCCATTTCGTCCTGATGCACGGCAGTCAGGGCGCGGTGGCGGTCAAGGCGTGCCTGTACCGCGACCAGCAGGTCAACCGCATCGAACGGCTTGATTAGATAGTCATCGACGCCGAGTTGTTTGCCCCTTTGAATATCCGCCTTTTCGCTACGCGCCGTGAGGAAGATGAAGGGAATCGTCACCCACGCGGGAACTTTCCGCATTTCTTTGAGGAGTTGGATTCCATCCATGACCGGCATCATGATGTCGGACACTACCAGTTCCGGTAAGTCCGCATCACTTTGGAGGACATTCAGAGCCTGGTCACCGTTCTCTGCAATCAGAACGGTATAACCTTCCAGTTCCAGAACGGTGCGAATGCCCTCCAGCAGGTTGATGTCGTCTTCTACGACGAGGATTCGCGCCTTAGCCATGCTTGATTTCTCTTACGTGCTTTACCTGCCCTTTGTTGGCGGCAAAGTATTTCGACTTCTTTATCGTATAGCATATTTTCGTTGATGTTCAATGAGACATACGGTGCAATTCCAACAAATCTGACAGCAGTGCGAATCCGGTTTGCACTCGCCCTGCCCCTGCGCCGATTAAGGTGATTTCGCCCAGCAAATCGGTCACGTAGGTGATGGCGTTGACCGCGCCACTGACCCCCGCCAGCGGGTGACTCGCGGGAATGCGTACCGGCTGTACCGACCCGCCCGTCGGCGTCACCCGCGCGATCAGTTTCCAGCGTTCGCCGACTGCCTGTGCCGCGAGGACATCGTCAGAGGTGATGTTGCTGATCCCCTTCACTTCCATGTCGTTAAAGGTCAGCTTCTTTTGGAACAACGCCGCCGCGACGATAATCGCTTTGGCTGCCGCGTCCCAACCGTCTACGTCTGCGGTTGGGTCCGCTTCCGCATAGCCAAGCTTTTGCGCCAGCGCCAGCGCATCACTATAGCTCATGCCGCTTTCCATCTGCGTGAGGATGTAATTCGTCGTGCCGTTGAGGATGCCCCGCGCTTCGGTGATTTTGCATCCCGCCAGCGCCTGCATTCCCAGACGCAGCGAGGGCGTACCCGCCATCACGGTTCCTTCAAACAACAGGCGTTTTCCTGCCTGTGCCGCCCGCGCACGAAGTTCGTTGTAGGCGACGGCGACAGGTCCCTTGTTCGCCAGCACGATGTGTTTCCCGCTGTCCAACGCTGCATAGCACAGGTCGAGCGCGGGTTGTCCGGTTTGCAGGTTGGATGGACTGGCTTCCACCAGCACATCGGCGTTGCTTTCACGGGCAATCTTGAGCGCATCCCAATCGCGCTGCAAGTTCGGTTGATCAGGGTAGTGACTCAAGTTTCCCTGTTCGATGGCATTGAGCAGCGCCGGAATGTCCAGCCCATCCGGGCAAACCAGCGTCCCGCGTGAGCGCGTGGCGACGGCGACGATCTGAGGACTGAAGTGCTCGTTTTCCTGAAGCTCGCTTGCTTTGTCGCGCAAAATCTCCGCCAAGCCTTGCCCGACGACACCGAAACCAACGAGGGCGATTTTCATAGCAAATCCTTCGTGATGAGAAGGCACATATGCATTCAACTGTATATCGTTCAGGCTTTGGTTTCCACCCTTTTGCTGCTCATTCTATGAGGGAGTCTAGCCATGGAGCGAATTGGCTGGTCAGGGCATCCAGCATGGAGTCGGGTTTGAGCGCTCCGTCCGTATAAAGGCTCAGGTATTCAACCACCACCCATACTTTCGCAATTGCGATACTTCGTCCCAATGTATCGGCGGTTTGCGAGTAGGGATGTCCGATTTCTTCTCGTTTCCGTATGTATGTTGCCGCAACCTCTGTGAATTGTTGTCGATTGCCCAGCCCGCCCACGATGATCGCCAGATCGATAGCGGGCGTGGCGCGTGTAAATCGATCCCAATCGAACAACACGAGCGATCCATTATTGCGGACGCCCCAGTTGGTCGGGTTAGGATCGCCGGAAATCCAGCACTGCGGTTCAAACAACGCTTGGCTTTCATACTGAATGTCGCGCAAGCGAGGTTGAAGCTCTCGCGCCGTCTCTGGCTCAAAACACGCCAGCATCTTTGCGGTTAACGCATCGTCCCACTTTGGCGAATAACCCTCTTGC
>DATGQJ010000757.1:0-4540 GCA_035304265.1 Oceanobacillus sp. | reverse complement strand
AATCCGCGTCTGCCGTCACTTCCGGCGTGTCTGCTTGTATGTCTGCTGCGCTCAAATACGTTTCGCGCGTCTGCTGCGTCCGCAGCAATTCTGACGGCGACAACAAAGACCAGAAGAGTTCTGGCGTAACAATGCGATCTGCCCCCGCTTCGGCGTAGCGCCGCAGCCACTCGAAAAAGGCGTCCGTCCCAAGATCGCGGCGCAGCGCATCCAACATTCGCGCCCCACGTAAATAGACCGCATTGATGTATTCTCGGATAGTCGAAAACTGGTAGACCGAACTATCCACCGTCGCGCCCGTATAATCGGGTGGCACGAATGTCCCGACGCGGAACTGCCACCACCAGTCTCTTAATGCAGGATAGTGCTCCTCATAGTAGATATACTCGCTGTAGGTTGCCAGCGCCTCGTCCAGCCACGGCGTATTGGCTTGATCGCTGCCGACGCGAGCATACCACCACTGATGAGCAACTTCATGAACGGTGATGATGGTCAGGTATCCGGCAGGACTTCCGGTGTAGCTACGGAACCAGTCACCACTCACAAACACCAACCCGCTTAGTTCCATGCCGTCAGGAAAATCCCCCTGTACGACGACAAAACGTTTGTGAGGATAATCGCCAAACAGGTCAGAAAACATCGCCAGACTTTCGGTAGCGATGTCGAGTGCGTGCGCCGCGCCGTCCACTGTCCCGTTCTCGGTCTGCACCAACGCATCGTCAAAGCTGTAGAGTTCTACATTGACACCATTTACCTCCTGCTGCGCAACGTTGAACTGATGGCTCATGCTCAAGCTGAATTCACGAGAATTGTGATGGATGATGTTCCATTGGTGGTCGTCTACCTCCGTCACCTCACCGGGCGCGGCAATCGTGAGATTTTCAGGCGCATTGGCGACGTTCAGGGTGATTTCCCAGTCAGCAATCTCCGATACGATCTGTTCGCCAATTGCCACAAAATCATGGGTAATCCACGTGCCGCCGCTTCGAGGTGTAATGGTCGGGAGCCAATGCCCCAGATTGAACTGTCGCGCCGTGTAACCGAAATAGCCGGAATAACCGTTGACCCCTTCGCCTACCGGCGGCACTGTGAGGCGAAAGTGCAACACCAGTTCCACAGCACAGCCCGGCGCGAGCGGTTCATTTAGCTCTACCACAAGACGTCGTCCTGTGAGTTCATAAGCAGGTACAGGAACGCCCTGAGCAAATTCGATATTTTCCATCGTGAAAGCGCCTGCAATGCGGTTTGGCTCGACGTTGAACATGATTTCCGTCAGGCGCTCGTTACCCCGGTTGATATAGCGAACTTGCTGCTCAACCTCAACCGAATGGGCAGCATAATCGATCTCGGCGTTTACAGTATGCCGCGTCGTCGGCTGCCCGGCTGTCGCCTGACAGTCCATGACCGTCGCCGTGTTGGTTGGGTCTGGAATCGGAGTGGCAATCTGCTGCAAAGCACGATTGAAGGTCGGAACAGGTGTACTCTGAATGACACGCACCGTCGTGGACGTTGGCGGCGGTACGGATTCTCCATTGGCAAATGTACAGCCCATGAGCAACATAATGCAGAATAGCGTTTTGATGGTCTGCAATCTGAGTTGATGGAGGAAAACCGACAATTCGCTGCCTTTCTCTTTCATGCCAAATGTTACAATATGTCTGGTTTAAAGCGTGAAGCGTAACACATTTCATCAAACTGTGTTATTTTAATCGCACGCTTATTGTAGTGGAGGTCTTGACCTTGAATAATGCCTCGTTGCGCGAACAGTCGTTGGGCTTAATCCAGTTGACACGGTGGAAGGAATACGTGCCTTTCGTTGTACCCCTCACTGTGGTTGGCGCTCTGCTTGCTTCTGCGCCACATGGAATTCCTCTCGACTGGCGGTTGGTGGCAGTCACGCTGGCGAATATCCTCGCAGTGGCTTACGCCTTCATGATTAATGACATCGAAGATGCACCTGACGACGCCCGCGATCCTGATCGTGCAGCGCGAAACCCCATCAGCAGCGGCAGAATTGGCGTTCGTGTAGGTTATGCCGCCTGCCGGCTTGTCGCTGCCGTAACACTGATCTTGTATGCGCTGGGTGGTGGCGCTGTACTGCTGATCGGCATCGGAACGCTGCTGCTCTCACATCTCTATTCGTGGCGTCCCGTGCGCTTGAAGGCGTATCCTGTTACCGACGTTGTTTCCCATTCGCTGATGTTGAGCGGATTGCTAGTGGTCGCCGGATATTTCATCTACCACCAAGACCCCGGTATCGTCTGGTTTGTCGCGGCGGGCGCGACGCTGGTTTCGGTCTACGGACAGCTTTACAACCAACTCCGTGACTATGACATGGATAAAGCGGCAGGGCTGAACAACACCGCTATCATCCTCGGTGAGAACAACACGCGCCGCGCGATGTATCTGTCGGTGGTGCTGGCAGGAATCTGCCTGCTGGTTGCCATTGTGCAGGGTGTTTTCCCTGTGTGGCTGGCGGCGGTGGTCGCCATTGCCATTCCGATAAGTCTGCTGTTCTTCCGCCCGCAAACCGACATGCGTGGCAGCGTGGCGGTAGACGCCAGCGGCGCGATGCAGTTGCAGGTGCTGGTTGTACTGAATGTCACCATTGCCGTGTGGCTGGCTGAAGTGATCATCCGTCAGGTGTTCTTGAGCTAGCATGGGTCTGAACGACATCCATAATATTCTGTTCAACGCCACCATCCTCTACTCCATCATTCTTGGAATATGGAGTGCGATGATGGCGTTTCGTAACCAGCCCATTTCCGGCAATTTCTGGGGCGCAATTGCGTCTTATGCAGCCCTTGCCGGAATGGTGCTGGTTATCGGCGTTGTGATGACGTTACAGGGACTGCGCCCGCAGCGAATCGTCACCTATTATCTGTATATGGCGTGGTTGGTGGTGATCATGCCGGGGCTTTTCACCCTTCTGCGCGGGCGTGATGACCGCGATGCCGCTGTCGCCTTCTCGATACTCAGCTTCTTCAATGCCACGACATCATTGAGCATGTACCAGCGCAATGTTATCGGTCCGTGGGATGTTTAACCGGAAGCTGGTTGGCTGCCTCATCGCGTTCATGCTCGCCGCGTGCGAACCAGAGGCAACTCCCCTTCCGGTTGACATTGTGCCGACTACCCCAGCGATACCCACTCAGGCAACAGCACAGCCTGTACGTTATGCGATTGACGCCAGCCTCTTCAGCGTGATGTTGCCTGAGCAGGTAGAGTCAATCGCAGCATCAGGTGAAATCGAATCCGTCACGCCTCCATTCCTAGATGACGATCTTGGAAACCGATACGACGTTCTGATTGCACTCGGCAGCTTGCCGGATGCAACTGATAGTCCAACCCTGCTCACAATCTCGCTAGGGCTGAACACAGCACTTGCGCCACTAGACGACGCTGCTATTGCGGAAGTTGTAAGGCGGGCAATCCGAACCGATGGAATAGCCGCAGCGCTGGGTATCGCTGGTGTGGAAGCCCTTCCGCACGTGAGCGAAACTGCGCAAACACTGAGGACTTCGCTGGCGAATGCAGGACTGCCGGATGGATTCGACCTCAGCATGGCGTCACTCTACGCGACGGGTGCGGACGTAATCGCCGAGCAACTGGCAGTGATCGGCATCGAGACCCGCGTCACCCCCATGAATACGGATGAAGCCAATGATCTAGGTGCGTATCACCTGATATTGTTTGGGAGCTATGCGCAGCCCCTCGTTACAAACGTCGATGGCGTGGAAATCATCGACCTTTTGAGAGTGCCGATCAGCGTCCGCGCCGTCCCTGACCTGACGATAGAATTCACTGACGATGGATTGCCTCTGGTTCAGCGCTGAACGCTAAGCCGGAATAATCGAGATTTTCCCGTCGCGTTCCAATACGGCGTACTTAATCTGCTCCATGCGTTCTAAGCCCTGAAGCTCTCGCGCCGACTCTAGAATATCCTCGCGATCAATTCGCGCCTTTTGCATGTGCTCGTCAATCGGCTGACCATTTTCGACCAGAATGGTCGGCACTCCGTCTATCAGCTTCTCGACTTTAGAAGAACGCTGCTTGACGAGTGACAATCCAATGTCGATGATCATCAGGGTGACAATCACCAGCAGCGCATTGACAATCGAGAAATCGTCGCCTAAAAGCGCCTGTTGAGTCGCCTCACCAATAATCAGCAGCAGCACAAAATCGAAAGTCGTAATCTGCGAAAGAGAGCGTTTGCCGATAAAACGGAAAAAGAGCAGCAGAAAGGCGTAGACAATTACGCCGCGCAGTACCGCATCCATGATTCGACCTTTCAGGGATAAACAAACAGGGAAAGTTCAACCGGGCTATCACCGTCAATACCAAGCCAACCTTGTTTCGTGCCGGGTCGCGTTGGGTTCAAATAGAAGGTCACGACTGCCTCTTCGTTTGGCGCTTGGAGTTGGAAGCTAAAAGTGAGATGGTCGCTCGCCGCCTCGACGGACTCCGGCTCCGGTACAATGCCCTCAATCCGCATGTCTTCAAGTAACGTGTTACTTATCGAGATGCGAATGGTGTCCTC
>DATGQJ010000756.1:0-4265 GCA_035304265.1 Oceanobacillus sp. | reverse complement strand
GACTCTGAAAACGACTTCGGAATGCCAATGTCGCACTGACTTAAAACCCATGATCGCTTGTCAAGACGAAAGTACCATTAGCGGTATGAAGCGGGCGGAATAACGCGCGTGCAATCGCCCCCGTTAGCCGTTGGACGCGGGTGGGATTGACACGACGATTGAGGTTTACTTATGCACTCTTGGCGGAGAGGCGCGTTTTGCGAATGCCAGTCGCGTGCGTGATCATGCTCAGGAGTGACGCCACCGGGAAAGGCTTGGTCAGATAATAAGGCGTATATGCCTGTACTTGTGGCAGTACCTGATCGCTCAACGGAGAGAGCGCAAGCAGGATCAGCGGAAGTGAAGGATGACGACGGCGCAGTTCAGCCACGAGGGAGAGTCTATCCGACTGCTCATTGGGCAGAATACAGATCGCCAGATCAACCTGCCGGTGTGCTACCGCAGTGAGTGAAGTTTCGACGTTATCGGTCTCCCACACGGAATATCGCTGATAACGCAGAAATTCGACGATAAGCGCGGAAAACATTGAGTCATCATGAATGAGCAGCAGGTTCATTAGGTTCATCCCTTGTCGGCTACGTTCGGCATTCTCTAAACAATTTCTTTACAATTACTAGAACGTAATTTGGGGATGAATGTCGCATCGGAGCCTCAACGGAGATAACAAATCCAGTTTCATGACACCTTAATAGACATTTTCACTCCAGGCATACCTGTTTCAATGGACTCAAAGTGTCCGTTCCTTGAACGCAGGCTGGTTATGCCCGATCACCCCGCCTGAGAATAGGCTGAATGTGGCGATTCGGGCGGGTGAGAAGCTGCCTGCTGGAGACTGGGTAGAGCACGAGTGATGGTTGGATCGAGGCGCAAGTCGATTGCGCCTCGATGGTTACTATCCATATCAATCACCAACTGCGCTACACCAAAGGTGTAATGCCTCAGTCTGGTGAGCGGGATTGAAGGTCAATCCCAACTTATCCCGAAGCATAATCGCTCATAACCAACTGAAAAGCGTAAATTCTCTGGCAACTGGCATCCTTGAAAGCCGTAATAATTCGAGAGTTCTCCACCTGATCTTCCCTCAAATGACCACTTGGCTACTCGACGTTATCCAAATGGGCACTCAGAAAGTCCTCTGGGGAGCAATGGGTTTGGAGGTTCGAATCCTGTATAAATTCAATAGTGAAGAAGTCCTAGCTAGCAAGGGCGGAAACCTCATGAGAACGTCACGATGTCTTTGTACAGGCACTTTTAAACCCGTTCTGCTATCCATTCTGATTTTCTTACTTTTCGTTCCACTGCAATTGAGTACAGCAGCTTCCATGACGATTTCAAACCCTACCCCGATCACGGTAGCCGCTGATCCAGATAATCCCGTTCCCGGAAGTCCATATCCCTCCACTATCAACGTGAGTGGGTTAACCGGGGTTATCGTCAACGTTGAGGTGACATTGTACGGAGTCTCACATAATCGCCCAGACGATCTCGATGTACTGCTTGTTGGTCCTCATAGCAGCGGTGGTCTCGCTTCAGCAATGATTATGTCAGATGCGGGCGATACACAGCCGATTAGTGGCGTGAATCTCACATTTAGTGACGCAGCAGGCTCACTCTTAACTGATTCCGGCTTGATTGCAACCGGCACTTATCGTCCGACAGACTACGATCAGGATGCTGGCTTCGGTAATTCAAACGATGGAAATGACGAGAGCTTTACAGGATTACCGGTAAGTCCGCCTTATGGCACTTCCTTGTCGGTATTTAATCTGGCAAATCCCAACGCCGCGTGGAAGCTCTATGTATTCGATGACAGACCGAACAGAATGGGCAGTATTGCCGGTGGTTGGAGCATCACCATTACAACCAACGAGTCGCCCATTGCCAACGACGACGGCGTGTTCACCACTGCCGTCGATACACCGTTGACCATACCGGCAAGCGCTGTTTTGGCGAACGACAGCGACCCCGAAAACAACTTGTTGGTGCCGATACTGGTCGGCGGAGCAGCAAACGGCACTGTCGTTCAGAATCCAGACGATTCATTCACTTACACGCCAAACCCGGGTTACAGCGGACCGGATAGCTTCACCTACAAAGTGACTGATGACTTCTCGGAGAGCAACGTCGCTACCGTCCGCATCGAGGTTGGCGGAACCAACAACAATCCAGTCGTCAATGCAGGCGCAGATCAGACGGGAATCGCTGGCACGCCTGTGAGCATCACCGCAACTTACACCGACGCCGATCCTGACGACACCCATACAGCGTCTATCAACTGGGGCGACGGTAGCCCAATCGAAAATGTGCCCGCAGCAGGTGGTGTGGTCAACGGGACGCACACGTATTCCACCGGAGGCACTTTCACAGTGACGGTGACGGTGGTTGACAGTCAGGGCGGAGTTGGCAGCGACAGCTTATTGATGACGATTGACGGACCAACGCCGGAAGTATCCCCAACGCCCGACGTGCCGCAACCGACGCCGACCATGGCTCCGGCGACACCGCTTCCGCTGTTGACGGATTACAACGGCGTCAACATCGACGACGTGCTGCGTTCCGACGTGCCGCTGGAAATTCGCTACGGTATCTTCGCCCGTCTGCTCATGCGCAACGGACGCCTCATCCGCAACGTGAACGTCGGCATGATCGGCAATCAGGAGCTGCTCGACATGGGTATCCGCCACGCCGTTGACATCTTCACGGTTGATGGTGTGAGCATGGCGGCAGGTGTGCGCGTATGCTTCGACGGCAATGGTTCACTCTACTTCCTTGACGCAGCAGAATCACCGCGTGTACCGCACCTGCTCGACAGCACGAGGATCGATGGTCGCACCTGCGCATGGATATTCGGTCCCGGTACTGTGGTGATGGTGAACGTGGAACGGCAGGAAACCCCAGAGCCGGGCACGCTGACCGACTGCCAGATCACCACCCTCTATCGAATGAACGTGCGCGAAGAACCGTCGCTGGATAGCGACATCCTGACGCGGGTTCCCGCCGGTATGACGCTGACGGCTGTTGATAGAACTGAGGACTGGTTCCGCGTGATTATCGGCGAAGACGACGGGTGGATCGCAGCCCTGTACGTGAACCCAAGCCGCAACTGCGGATAAAACCTCACTCCCAAGCCCCCGCACTTCGTGAGAGAAGAAGCACGAAGTGCGGGGTGAGGTTCAAAAGCGCTCTAGAGCCTTTCTTGATCTTAGAGATTTTCAGACGGGCGAACACATAGGTTCGCTTCTACGAGACTCGTTTGTAGGGGCAGACCTGCGTGTCTGCCCTAGATTTTTCTTTCATAGGAATTGCTCTACTCCATACAAACAAAAAAGTGGCTGTGAACAATCCTCACAGCCACTTTTTGTTGTTGACTTCACGGGGTCTTCAAACGACGGCAATCCGGTGATGCTGGCGATACCACTCCCACGTATTGGTTAGCCCTTCTTCAATCGAGACCTTCGGCGAAAACTGAAGCATCTCGCGGGCGCGGGTGTTGTTGCAGTAGGTGATGATCGGCTCGGTGCGGGGTGCAGGGATGTCTTCCAAAATCGCCCGCTTGCCGATCAGTTTCTCATACACGCGAATGAACGCCAGCAGCGAAATCGGCGAGCCGTAGCCCAGATTGAGCACCTGATAACCCAGAGGGCAGTTCAATGCGCTGATCAGTCCATCCACAATGTCGTCAATGTACGTCCAATCGCGCTGGAGCGAACCGCCCGCAAAGACCGGTATTGGCTCATTCTTGAGGATGGAATCGATTACACGCAGTGGCATCATGTCAGGACGACCCTGCGGACCATAGACGTTGAAAAAGCGCAGTACCGTGACGTTGAGACCATAGAGATGATAATAGCTGTGTGCCAGCAGTTCGGCGGCGCGTTTGCTGGCAGGATAAGGCGCAAGTGGGTGATCGGCGGCGTCCTCTTCGACAAATGGCACTCGTGCGCTGTTGCCATAGACCGACGAGGTTGAGCCGAGCACGAACAAATCGACGTTATGCTTACGCGCCGCATCCAGCAAAACCACGCTTCCGAGCGTATTGACTTCGGTGTACTCGACCCCTCTTTCCACCGAAGCCCGCACGCCCGCCAGCGCCGCCAGATGTGCGACACGCCGGATCGAATACTTGGAAAAGATATGCTCAACGGTTGCCTGATCTCGAATATCGCCTTCGACGACAATGGCACGCGGACCAAGCGCCTCGACGTTGGCACGCTTCAAGCGAACGTCGTAGTAGTTGTCAAAGTTATCGAGAATGACGACTTTGT
>DATGQJ010000755.1:0-9282 GCA_035304265.1 Oceanobacillus sp. | reverse complement strand
ATAGTTGAGTTGGATTCCGGTTCTGACATCGCCAAGCAGGATGCCAACCAACTGGCGCTGATTGATCTGGCTGTTCAAAAAGTCGTCGAGGGTTGCACCGGCGGTGGTCAGCGCATTGGTGACGGCGTTCACCTGCTGTGTGCCATTTTGCGTGACAAAGGTGCGGGCGCTTTGCAACCCCACCTCGTAGATACCTGCGCGAATAAGCAGTCCTGCGGGCAGCGCCAGCAGCAGCAGCGTCAAGCCGAAGCCAACCAGCAGCTTGACCCAGATGGGCCACGAGAGAATTTTGAGAGGGCTAAATCGTGTCCTCATACAGGCTCTCCACGAGTCGCGGGGGGTTCGGCAACCACACCCGGCTCAAGGTAGATGCGAGTGTAGATCGCATCTAACGCTTCATTAAAGTTGTCTGCTGCGAGTTCGATCAGCGTTTCAATGCTGGTCGCGGTCAAAAGCACGTTTGCCACTTCGCTTGCTTTACGTTCGCGCTGTGCCTGTGCTTGCGTCTGCTCCAGCAAGCGGTTGTTTTCGAGCGCCACACCGAGACGGTTGGCGACGGTGCGTACCATTTCCAGATCGCGCTCAGAGACGGGGCGATCCGCCGGAACTGCAAATGACATCGCGCCGAGCACTTCACCACGAAAGACGATAGGCGCGTTGATAATCTGTTCGCCTTCGCGCGGCTCTACAAAGACATCGCCGCGTTCAAGCGCCGCGCGAATTTCAGGGGGAAGGTCGGCAGCCGGAACGAGGTTGCCGTTCTGATTTTGCAAATCGTAGCCGAATAGCTGCCCGCGCGATTGCAGGTAGGTGTTCCAACCACTGACCACCATCTGACGATCACGGCGCTGCATTTCGGAAAACTGCGCCCGCATGAACGCCGCCGCTTCTTCGCGTTCGCGCAGTGAACGGCGCAAATCGCCGAGCAGACGGGCGCGGTACAAGCCTTCGCCCAACCGCTGCCCTAACAGACGAAATGCCTCGATCTGGTTGTCGGAAAAAGGCTGGTTGGCATTCGTCTGGATGTCGAGCACGCCGAGCACCCGATCTTCACTCACCATCGGCACGGCTAAAGCGTAATGCGCCGACGCGATCAGGTGCGAACGCCGAGGCTGCGCATCGCTCTCGGTAATCAGCAGGGTTTTCCGGTTCGCCACCACATCCTGAATGACCGCCGTATCCCCCGCGTTGACGAGGGTGGTTGAAGTCAGTTCGTTCATGCCGATGCCAAGCCGATTTCGCCGCTGGATGCTGCCGTCATCGCCAACCAGAAAAACCTGCGCCAGACTGTAGCCGAGTTCATTCTGGATGGTGCGCAAGGTGGTCGCCAACAGCGCGTCCTCATCTTCCGATTCGACAAACGCGCTCACCGCCCGCAAATGTTGAATGTCATCCTCAGATATGACGGAAATTCGCTGCGCACTACCGCTGAAGACGTAGAGGAAAACCGCGGACAAACTGACGGCGCAGAATGCCAGAATGATCTCGTATCCAATCGCCTCATCGAAAATGTTGGTCGTACTCTGTTGACTCGCTGCGCCCACCCGCGCGACCAGCACCACCAGCAGTACAAACAGAACGACGCCGAAACTGCGTCGATCCAGCACCACTCCGGCGGCGACCATCGGGATCGTCAGTGCGATGGGAAGCGTGTAAAACCGATCAAAATCAATGAACGGCAGCACCGCCGCGCCGAGCACGATGACGAAAAGCCAGCTTGCGGTTTTCAGCCTGCCGGTTTGCAGAGAGCGATGGATGGCAAAGTTCAGGAACGGGACAACGCCCACCGCCAGCAGCTTGACCGGCTCGAAACCCACGCCGTTGACCAGCATGGGAATGACGGCGTAGACAACGTAGATGAGCCAGCCCACAAACAGCAGCAGGTTCATCATGAACAAACCGCCAGCACGCTGGCGGGTAAGCGGAGTTGCGTATTTGAAACCAAGCGTCAGGAAGCGGCGGATCACATCGATCATGTTGTGACCTCCTGAATTTTACCGAGCCGGATAGTGCCGCGCTGTGCGCCAAGTGTATCGCTCAACTCCTGCAAGGTAACGCGCAGAAGCTCATCTACCGTCGTCACCTGCTGGTATCTGGCGGCAATATCGTTGATGCGCTGTTCCTGTGCGGCGGTTTTCTGCGTTTCTTCGTACAGGCGGGCATTTTCGAGACTGATGGCGAGACGTTGGGCGACGGCTTCCACCATTTCCACCGCGTCCATCCCGCTTGATTGCCCGCCGGGTTCAACCTCGATAGCGCCAATGACCTCACCACGCAGGGTAATGGGTACGGCGACAACGGGCTGGTCGCCATCCAACCGACTGACGGAACGCCGTTCCTGCTGTGCTTGCAGCAGCGTATCCGTCCATCCGGCATCGGGTATCAGGCTGTCTTCCGACAGGGTGACGCCGGGAGTCTGTTGCAAGGCTTTCATGTAGTCCTGCCAGCTAGTACGGGTTAGCTCCTGATTCAGGCGCTCGATTTCGCGGAGACTTTGCTGCGCCTGTTGGTAGAGCCGTTGGTTCTCTTCCGCGACCCGCGCCTGCGTTTCGTACAGGCGCACGTTACGTACTGCCGTTGCCAAAAGGTCTGCCATGACCTGCAAAGGCGCGATGTCTTCCTGAACGAAAACGTCCGGCTCCTCGCTTTGAATGTCCAGCGCCCCGATGACGCGGTCACCATCGCGCAGCGGAAGCCCCAGTTGTGAGCGCGTGCCCGGAAATACGTCCTCGCTTTGTGGCGTTTCCGAGATCGGTATTCTGCGAAGCAGCGAACTATTGCTCAGCACCACCTGATCGACCACATGGCGCGACCCCAACGGCACGCGAAAACCACGATTGAGCAGCCCGCGTCCTGCGGTGCTCGCCGCTGCCGTGAGGACGAGGTCATCGTTTTCGGATAAGAGGTACACCTGCACGTGATCGAAGCGGAAGCGGTTTTTCAGCAGATTCACTGACTGATCGAGCGACTCTCTTAAATCGAGCAGGCGGCTGTTAATTTTTTCGATGTCGGCGCTTGCCTGCAAGAAACTGACGGCGCGGCGGGCGTTGACGACCATTCGTTCAGCCGTCCAGATAAAATAACGCATGATGATGCTGGTCGTCGTCAGCACGAATAACGGCACGACGTGAATGAAGACTTCCGTACTGAGCGTGCCACCGGTCTGTTGAACCGCAGCAATCCCTTCAAAGCCGACTTTGGCGATGACGAATATGGTCGCAACCAGAAAGACGGGCGTTGTTCCCAGAACCGCCGCCGTGGTCACGGCGATAAAACCCGTAAGCGGCAGGATGGCTAACGGGGTGAGCAGCGCGGTGAAGGTCATCGTAAAGACCATTCCGACGCGGGGAAGCTGGACACGCCCACGCTGAATCAAAAACAACCACAGCGCATTGACCACGATAAAAGCGCCAAATACCAGCGCCGCCCGTACATTGAACTCGTCGCCGTTCAGTAAAGGAACGATGATGACCGGCACTACGCCTACCACGCAGAGCACGATGCCTACCCACGCGAGTACGGTCATAAACCGTATTCGCAGCGTTAAGAGTTCGTCAGGGGTTCCGTAACGAGTGGCAAGACTCATGATGATCCATTCCTCTGCCCGCCGTTGCCAGCACCGGGCGATCCAAGACGTATGGCAACACGCTGCGCACCCAGCGTGCTCTGAAGACTTCGCGCGGCTTCGGAGAGCACCGCATCGACGTTATTGGACGATTGCAGGCGTCCGCCGATCTCGTTGAGCGTAGCTTCACGTCGGGCGACGCGCTGGCTTTCGTCGAACAGACGGGCGCTTTCCACCGCAAGACCAAAACGCTCGACGACAGTCTGCACCAGTTCAATGTCTTCGGGCATCAGTGTCCCGCTTTCAACTTCAAATTCCAGTGCGCCAATCGGCTGACCGCGCACCTGAACGGGTATGGCGATAATAGACTGATCGCCTTCCTGCTTTTGAACGATAGTATTTTCCCGTACCGCCTGCGACAGAGTAGGTGTCCATTCGGTGCCACGCTGAACCGCGTTGCGCTCCGCATCGAACATCACCGACATATCGCTTTCCCTGCCAAGCAGGTAATCGCTCCACGCTTTGGCGGTAAGCTGCCGGTTCAGGCGCTCGACCTGCTGCATGGCGTCGCGCATCTGCTGCACCAACTGCTGGTTTTCCAGAAGGCGCTGCGTTGTTTGTTCAACGAGGCGGGTGTTGTCAATCGCCACCGCGATATTGTCCGCAAGGGACTGATAAATCGGGAGGTCGGTCTCGTGGAAGGCATCGGCGATCTTACTCTGCAAGTCCAACGCGCCGATGATCTGATCGCCAATCCGAAGCGGGAACGCCGCCTCAGCCATCGTATCCGGCAGAAATTCGTTGCGACGATGAACGGTGTTCGAGGTTCCGGCACGCGCGATCACTGCTTCGCCCGTCGCCGTCACCTGTCCGATCACGCTCTGGCTGCCAACAGCAAGGCTGTGTTCGCGCCGCATCAGCAGGCGTCCAACGTCGCCGGTACTGGCAGCCAACCGTGCCATGTTTCGAGCCTCGTCAATCAGAAAAATCTGGACGTGATACAGATCGGGGTAACTGTCTCGAATCTGTTCCACTGTGGTATTGAGCACTTCGGCGAGGTTTTGACGGCGAGAGATTCGCTGAGCAATCTGGGTGTTGATGTTCGCCAGACTCAAGCGGTCTTCGCTGGCACGGGCAAGGGTTTCGCTTCTGGTAAGCTGCGTGCTGCGCAGAAACAGGTAAATCAGTACGGCGATTCCGGTAAGCTGCAAGATCAACGTGAGCAGAGTGCTGGGCGCATATTCCCCGCCGGTTGCCGCCGCGCCACGCCCATAGCCGGCCAACAGGGTAGCAACCGCCACAATGTATCCGACGATGATTCCCTGCTCGCGCATCAGCAGTCCGGTGAGCAGCATCAGAATGACGAGCGCGATACCATTCCCCGCCTGCGTAAACCCTTCCTGAAAAGCGATCTGCAAGCCGCTGAAGAACCACAGTATGCCGAGACCGTATCCGCTGATGAGATGCCAGCCGCGCCACGTTGCAACCAGCGTGAGCACGCCCATCACGTAGGCGCTGATGAGCGCTGTCAGCCCAGTCGGATCGGACAGGGCGCTCTGGAAAGTGGTCGTGCCTGTACGCTCCTCACGCACCAGAAGCGCGTAAAGCGTGAACAGGAACAGCAAGACCGCCGTGCCAAGGTAAATCAGGCGGGCGCGATCCTGTTCGAGCGTTGTAACGTATATTTTGGGGTTAATCAAAGTGCGGAACATTTTTACTCCGCTTCGCTACTATTACTATCAGTCTGTACTGCGAGACGTGCCCGCGCCCGCCGAGCGCCGAGCGCCCTGCTCAATTCTTCCAGCGTGACTTCCATCATCCGCTGCACGTCGGCATTACGCTGAAGCTGCGCGGTGATGGTGTTGACCAGCGCCTGATTTTTCGCCGCGCGTTGGGACTGTGCGTATGCTTCGGCATTTTCCAACGCGACGGTGAACTGCGTGATCATCTGCTGTAACAGCGCCACGTCGGTTTCAGAGTAAGCATGGGGGCGGTGGCTTCCGATTTGAACCGTACCGAGGATTTGCCCACGCGAACGGATCGGCGCGACCACCAGTGAACGCATGGTCGTGAGTTGACCGCGTCTTAGCTGCTGCGAGTCATCGACGTTTTCGATGTAAATTGGCTGCTGCTTCTCCAACACGTCGCCGACCAGCGTACCGGAAATCGGCAGGAGTGCCCCGTTTTCAAGGTCGATGTCGATCTGTTCATCCTCGTACTGCGCGACAATGCGCAGTTCCTTTTGATCACTATCGAACAGCGCAATGCTCATACGATCCAACTCGATCATCTGATGGCTTTCATTCAGCATCGTGTTGAGCAGCGCTTCTTTTTCCAGCGTCACCTGTACCGACTGGCTGAAGTTGGCGATACGCTGAAGCTGTTCGGCGCGGCGCTGTGCATCCGTCAGCAGGCGGATGTTCTGCAAGCTCACGGCAAGCTGCGCACCCATCGTCTGCGCCAGTTCGACCATCTCCAGCGAGAACTGGCGTTCAGAGGTATACAGGTCAAGCCCGATGGAAGCGATCAATTTCCCTTCCATAGTAATTGGCACCATCATCATGGACTTGATGCCAGCATTGCGGAATACTTCCCGCGTTTCGGGAGTGACGCGCGGGTCACGCTCCACATCAGAGACGATGAAGGGCTGGGTAGGGTCTTGGCGCAATGCCTCAAACAGCGCATTTCCGCGCATGTCGAGGCGTACCCCAACCGTGCCGCTGGCGGGATATTCGCTCACCACCGTGCCGTAATGCAACATCGGATCAAAGAGCATCGCACCGCCATGATCGGCGTTCATCGAAGTGGTCATGACTTCGATAACGTAATCGAACAGTTCTTTTTCGCTCTGGAACGAGCCAATCCCGGTTGCCAACCGGTTGACCGCTTGCAGCACTCGAACCTGACGGCTCAACTGAACCGCATTCGCCTGCGTATCACGCAGCAGTCGCTGGTTTTGCAGTACGATGGTGATCTGGTCGGTGACGGCGACGTACAGACGGAACGTGCGGGTGTCGGGTATCGTCGGCTCGTCGAAGGTGACGGCGATCAGGTCTTCGATCTGCCCGCGCTCACGGATGATCAGCAGAATGTAGCTGGCTGCCCCCATTTCCCTGAGCACAGGATTGAGCGGGTTGGTCGTCTCCGCGCTGGTATTTTCCACGACGACGACGTTGCTGCTTCCAGTGTCGTCAACCGTACCGAAGAGATTGAGCGGTGTGCTCACCACTCGTTCCGATTCGGCAGTGAGGATATGACGAAGGACGCCGCGTTGGGTTCTATCGACGCCATGCTCAACCATGACGTGAACAATCGACTGGGCATCAGTTGCAAGGTGCTGGCGCAGCAGGCGCAGCACGTCGAGCGTGTCCTGCGCACCAAGCATTGCCCGGTTGATTTCGTAAAGCGCCCGCACCTCTTCCAGCGAGGTTTCGGTGCTGCGCAGCAGTGCCTGATTTTCAAAGACGACGGCGGCT
Source organism: Oceanobacillus sp. (assembly GCA_035304265.1). Taxonomy (GTDB): domain Bacteria; phylum Chloroflexota; class Anaerolineae; order Aggregatilineales; family Phototrophicaceae; genus Flexifilum. Next base: position 2,241 of record DATGQJ010000755.1, on the reverse strand, counting down.
TGATCTGCCAGACTGCGCAGCGCACGAAGGTGCGCCGAGGGTAAGGTGGCAGGTTCGGACTGCCAGAACGCGAGGATGCCGATAAGCCGCTGCCCGACGACCAGCGGCGCGATCATCATGGAGCGAATGTTCTGGCTCGCAAGTCGTTCGCGTTCGCTGTCGGTCAGGAAGATGTCGGTGGAAATATCTTCGACGGTGAGGACTTCGATAGCGGGGAGCGTATCGTAGGCGGGGTATTCATCGAGCCGTTGATACTGTCGAGTTGATCGCACACCGTTCGCGTCAGCTTCGGCGATGATCCTGACCATTGTCGGATCGGTTTCGACCAGCGCGAGATGCCCGTTGGTAAAACCCGTCCCAACGAAGCTGACGAACGCTTCCATGATTTCAGCAGGGTCGTTCGACCCATAAATGGTACTGGATGCCTCGTATTGTGCCTGTACGAGGTCAAAACCTTCGTCTGGCAAGCCGCGATGCTCGGCTGTATTGGTCATCTTATTCCTCCGGCAATCGCCTGAGCTTCATTGTGAAGCCCTCAACGCGGCATTTGTGGAAATAGCTACGTGCAGCGGATTGTAACCCTGCCGTCAGGCTACTTCCATTCCCACACTTCCTCTCCACGCAGCATACGCCGAATCTGCGTCGGGAAGCGATCAGGATCGAGCGGTTTGCCAAGAAAGCCGTTGAAGCCAGCCTTTTTCGCGCGGCGCATCTGATCTTCGCTGGCTTCTGCGGTGACTGCGCACACAAACGTGTCTTTCAGGCGTGGGTTCGCCCGCAGTTTTTGCAGTGCCTGATAACCATCTTCATAGGGGAGACGTATATCCATCAGGATCAGGTCAACACGGGGCAGGGTGTCAGCAAACTGTACCACCTGCCAACCCGAAGTCTTCCACTCGCACCGCTGGACGCCCATAAAAGCCAGCATTCGTGCGATCAGAACGAAGTTTGGCACATTGTCTTCGACGACAAGCACGTGCGCTTCGCTTGGCTCAATCGGCGCGCGTCGATTCGTGGTGCTTTGCGCCTCGTTCATTGCGTCTCCTGAGATAGAAAAGGATGTCATCTGGCAGTTTATCCACATCTATCGGCTTACCGATGTAACCGTCACATCCGGCGTCAAGACTGCGTTCTTTATCTCCATCCATGACATTCGCCGTCATCGCCACAATAGCCGTATTCTGTAAGGCGGGCAGAGCGCGTAAAATCTGGGTCGCGGTCAAGCCATCCATATCCGGCATACTCACGTCCATCAGAATGAGGTCGGGAGGCTGTGTCTTCGCCTTCTCGATACCCTCAGTCGCGTTCGCCGCTTCTTCTACCGTGAAATCATAATCCGACGCCATGAGTATTCGGCGGACAAGCATCCGGTTATCAGCATTGTCTTCTATATAAAGAATACGTGGCATCCTGTTATTGCCTGATTTCTTACGACCAGCTACCTTCAACATTATAGAGCATTGTTGCTTTCACAAGCATGGAGGTTGTAAAAACGTAATGTCTCAACGCTTTGATTTACCCTATCCTGGATTATAAACCGAAGATTTTGTGCAATCTGTAAAGACTAATCTCAACTCTCAACGATTCGTTATGTCGTGTGATGTCTGTTATGCTTTACCCAATACATAAATAATGTAAGGAGCAGCGAATGCCCGCTAAACAGTATGACCGCCCCCCTGAGATGCAGATTGACCCCAACAAATCCTATACCGCGCATTTCAAGACCAGTCGTGGTGAGTTCGACGTAAAACTACACGCCAAAGAAGCGCCGATCACGGTCAACAATTTCGTCTTTCTGGCGCGAGATGGTTTTTATGATGGTATCGTGTTTCATCGCGTAATCAAAAACCCGCCGTTCATGATACAGGGTGGCGACCCCACCGGAACGGGACGCGGCGGTCCCGGATACAGATGGGATGACGAACCATCGGCTTTGCAACTGCGACACGATGGTCCCGGCGTGTTGAGCATGGCGAATGCGGGCGCAAACACCAACGGTTCGCAGTTCTTCATCACGCACGTTGCCACGCCGCATCTGGACGGCAAGCACGCGGTTTTTGGCAAGGTGATAGGGGACGGTCAGCAAGTGGTGAACGCCATCGAGCAGGGCGACGTGATTGAATCGGTGACGATCATCGAGCAGTAGAAATTAAAGGGGTGTGCTTATTGAGCAGGCACACCCCACATTCGGATTGTGGTATCAGAAGCAGAAACTAAGTACGTGCCGCTTGGGTGAAAGGC
>DATGQJ010000754.1:0-2552 GCA_035304265.1 Oceanobacillus sp. | reverse complement strand
GTCTTCACCAAGTGGGATGGTAGAGGCGATTATGAAAGGATCGTTGTAGTCGCTGCCAGGTTCAAATATACAGGCGGCGGTTGCTCCTGTTTCACCCAGTATTGTGTGCAACAGGTCATGTAGCTCACGAGTAGAAACATCCTGCGAACTGTACGTTGGGAATCCAGATTTAGGGATAAGACTCATCTGTTATCCTGACAAATGGGAATATTGATTTGTACCTATCATTATACCAACTGAAATTAAGAAGGTGTACCCAGATTGTGCCCCATAAAATAAAAAGAGGCGAACAGACTGTCCGTTCGCCTCTGGAATATGCCTGAGCAATTTCCTGAACTTACTCTTCCAGCAGTTGTTCTTCGCCTTCGAGGGTGATGCCTTCGGGTGGGCGCACTGTGAACATGTAGCCCACGCCGCGCTCGGTGCGGATGTAATGCGGGTGATGCGAATCGGCTTCCAGCTTGCGGCGCAGACGATGCATATGCACGCGCAGCGTGTCTTCGTAGACTTCTTCCGAGGGCCACACACGGGCGATCAGCATTCGGTTTTCAACGACACGTCCGGCGTTGCGCAGCAGCACGTGCAGCAAAATCGACTCGGTGGGGGTTAAGCCGTATGCCTTGCCATTGACCACAATACGATTATGGGCAAAGTCGATGCTCAAATTGTCGTCGATTCGGATAATCGGTTCGCTGGCGTAATCGAGGCTTGGCATTCTCGCCAGCACGACCTGAATACGCGCTTCCAGTTCACGGAGTTCAAACGGCTTTACGATAAAGTCTTCGGCGTATTTTTTCAAACCCTGTACGACCACATCCGTATCATTGGTAGCAGTAATAAAGATAATGGGTACGTCCGCCATGGATTTCAGGCGATTACTGACCTCAAAACCGTGCATGGACGGTAGAGCCAGATCGATAAGGGCGATATGAGGCAACCCGCGCATTTGAACATATTCGAGCGCTTCTGGACCATCGCCGAAAGCAGTGACCTCAAAGCCGTGTGAAGACATATAATCGTTAATCAGTTTGCTGATATTCGGGTCATCTTCGACGAGCAAAATTTTCGTCTTGCCCATTATGTCGCCTTTCAAAACTAACGAACGCACAGTTTCTTTCGTAATGAATATACAACGAATGTAACAATACGTCTAGACCTTTTAAGAGCATGATAATTGAGATTCCTATACAGTGGCGTCGTCCCGAAGTGGGTGGCACAATAGAAATTCCGTGATCATCTATGTGAGGCTTGTTCGTGGCATCGGTAGCACACATTGTTCGGCGGCGCAGGCGGCGGATGGCGCGGTTGGCGCAGCGCAACCAGCAGCGCCGCTTCTGGACGATCTTGTATACGACGATTTTCGTCCTGTTGGTGGTGCTGCCTTCGGGTATTGCTTTTGGCAGCGCACTGACAGTTTACTGGGGGGCGGCGCAAAATCTGCCGACCCCGGAGGAAAGCCTGCGTGCCCTTACCGGACAGGGCGTGACCCAGTTCTATGATCGCACCGGAACAACGCTGCTCTACAGCCTGCAAGACCCGCTGGGCGAACGTCGGGCGTGGATTCCGATAGATACCCTGCCACCCTATGTCGTGCAGGCGACCCTGACCACGGAAGACCCTGACTTTTTGGAAGCCGCCCGATTTGATGCGATTGGCACGCTTCTGCGGTTGTGGCGCAACATGATCATCGGCACGCTTCCGCCGGATGGCAGCATCACCGGACGACTGGTACGAAACGTCATCGCGCCGCCCGGCTTCGGCAGCAGTGAAAACGACATCCGTTCGCAGGAAATCGCGTTGGTGGCGGAAATTCAACGTCTCTACACGCCGCAGGAAATCCTCGAATGGCACTTGAACACTAACTATTACGGTAACGAAGCGTATGGCATCGAAGCCGCCGCGCAAATCTATCTCGGCAAACGCTCAGTTGATCTCACGCTTGCGGAGGCGGCGCTGCTGGCGGCGATCCCGTCCGCGCCGCAGTACAACCCGTTCGACGATGAAGTTGCAGCGCGTGGACGGCAGCAGGATGTTCTACGGGCAATGTGGAATGCGGGACTTATCAATGAAGTGACCTTCAATGAAGCGGCGTCCACTGCCATAGCGGTGCAGCCTCGCGGCGCTTACGTGCCGCAGCTTGCCCCGGACTTCACTATCTACGCGCGACGGCAGGCAGAAGGCATTCTCAACGGGCTTGGACTGGATGGTCGGCAGTTGGTGGCGCATGGCGGCTTGCGCATCACCACCACCTTAGATGCGAATTTGTACCTGCAATCCGAATGTGCAATGCGGGCGCAGATTAATCGTCTTGCCGGACAGTCCGGCTCGGTGACGGCGTTGGATGGCAGCCCGTGTGCCAGCGCGACTTTGCTGCCTGCGGGCGCGGAAGTGACCAGCACCCCGCCGGATACGGGAATGCTCATCATCATTGATGCGCGAACCGGAGAGATCAAGAGTCTGGTGGGCGCGGTCAGTGATATGAAGTACCAGCCGGGTCCGACCCTGCAACCCTTCGTCTATTTGAACTATCTGATTTTGCCTCAGGGAAATCC
>DATGQJ010000753.1:0-5990 GCA_035304265.1 Oceanobacillus sp. | reverse complement strand
TGCCTGCGCTCTGCTGGATACGAATCGCCAACGCCAGCCCGATAATCGCAACGATAGTGTCGGCGGTGATCACGGTCACTGCCAAACTTTGACCCAGATTCGATTGACCGTTGAGACTTCCTGCCGCTACAAATGCCAGCATTGCGCCTTTGACCATAATCTGAATGGCGATCACGATCTTTATCAGGTTGCGGATGATCAGTAAGCTGTACAGCCCAATTGCCAGTAGAATGAAAGCCCCGGCGAACACAATGTGAGACGTGGTCATATTTTCTCCAATTCCGCTTCGTCTTCGATGACTTGCGAAATAGGTTGTTCGTGCTCTGTGATCTCGCTTCGTTCCTCTTGTGACTCTTTGCGCTCTTCGGTGAGTAAACCGAGGATGCCCAGCACTCCGGCGAAAATCAGGGAAATCTGCGCCAGCACATCCGCTTCGCGTTGCTGCCAGAATGTTTCCGAGAATGAGCCTTCATTGGCGGGTAGTTGGGGTGGAAGCTGAGGCAACGTCAGACTAAGCAGCAGGAACAGCAGCGCCGCCAACAGCGGCAAATTGATCTGGTGTGAAACCGGCGTGTCGGGGGAGTCTGCGCCAACCATGCTGATCGCAAACACAAGGAGTATTGTGATCAACCCGACGCTCAGACTCAGTTCAATCACCGCCATCATGTAGGCTCCGATCAGGTAGAGCATGATGGTCACTGCTGCGCTGACTCCTGCGAGCCATAGAGCCGAGTGGAGCAGACGGACTGCTCTCGCTGCTTTGATCGCACAAAGGGAAGCGACAAGTACCAGACAAATCACTGGAATCACTGCACGAACCTCCTACTCCTAACTTACAGTGAGCAGGAGGGCGCGTGTAGTGTTAAAACACATATTTCATGACTGAGCTTTATCTGGGTTTTGCCAAATCAGAGGCGCAACAACGGGTCGGGAAGATAGGTGCTGCTCACACATCATCAAGCAGCCGTACCTGTTGGAAGACCCAGTAGGCAAACACTGTTTGAATGGAGTTCGTCAGGACATTCGCAGCCTGAAACGGAAGACCGCATCGTCTTCAAACCACATGGGAAAATTGGTTCCCCAAACGTTGTTGTAGAGATTGATGTGTACTCCACTGCGCATGTCGGGCAGTTGGTCGTGGAAATCGAGCAGTGAACGACGCCCCGGCGCAACCAGCGGCGCATCCAGCGTGGTTAACTCGAACGAAAGCGTTTCATCCTGATACATGACGCGCTGGTCAATCGCATGAAGCCCACGCGCACCACGACTCACGACATCCAGCGGCGAAATCAGCCGTCCGATTTTTTCAAAACGCCATGCGTCTGCTTGGTCGAGAGTAGGGCAGAACGATAGCCAGAACGCTTCCGGCAGGCGGCAGGCGGGCTTCTCGAACCACGAGAGCGTGACGCGGATGCCTTCGTTCTCAAACTGATAATCGAGGAAGAGGCGTTTGGGCGCTCCGAAGCGGTGACTTTCTTCCGGCAGAGTGAGCGCAAAGACCATTCGAACATCGCTATTTCGATAAGCGGCAGTCACAACGGGCTGCCATTCTAAGTGATGCGAATTGGTCATGCCCTGTTTGGTGAAATCCTGCCGTGCCCACCCGCGTGTGAGATCGCTGTCGGGGTTGCGAATGTACTGACCCCAGAAGCGATCATAATCTTCCTGACCGAACACCTCGTAAATCAGCAGCGACAGCGGGCTGGCTTGGCTTGCCCAGACGAACCCTGATGCTTGATCGACCATGTGGATAATCGCGCCTGTCTGGGGATCAAATGCGATTTCAAATCGTTCGGTGTTCAGCTTCAGGTCGCCTGTAGGAACGCAGTCCGCCAGATCGGGGAGACGCGGTTCACTGGCGGAGAGGCGGGCGTTCGCTTCTGTCGCGAAGTACGTTTCTTCTAACGCATCGAGCGCGGCGTCAATGTAACCGCGCTGTTCTTCCCACGATGCTTCAAAACGTCGGCTGCGTTCGGTCTGGCGCAGCGCGGCAAGATCGCGTGCCTCATACCGGGTATAGTCGTCCAGATGAGTCTTCTCATCCATGCCCCACGTATGTTCGGGAATCATGATCAGGTGATGGCTGAACTGTTCCACCCGTTCACGCGCTTCATTGTCTAATGGACGTTCGAGCCATTCGCGGCGCAGACGGCAGAGTTCGCGGTAGCGGCGCATTTTGGTGGGATCGGTGCCGACGCCATGAATCCAGGTATCGCCGATTTCTGCCGTAACCACGGGCAGTTGATCTCGAACCGTGTCCAGCTTTTGCGCGAATTCATCTAATGATGAGGCGAGGATTTTGGCGTCAGGTACAGCCTGCACAGCCATCTGGTAGGTGTCGTGCAGCGCGGTTTCCGAAGGGGGACCGTGATTATCGCCTGTAAGGACAACTGCCAGCGAGTCGTTCAAATTCGGAAGCGAAGTGACCCCGCCGTAAGTCGCGTGATAGATGACCGCAATATCCGTACCGGTTTCGACATCACGCCAGAGGAAGACAGGGGGCACGTCGGGCAGGCTGGAAGCCGGGTTGACACCGATGTGCAGCAGCCGAATCCCTGCCTCCGCCAGCAGAGGGATCATCGCTCGTGTGTGACCGGGAACGTCGGTCATTTTGGCGGCGATGGTTGCCTTGCCGAAGCGTTGATCCAGTTTTTGGGAGTAGCTCAATCCGAAGCGGAAGAGCGACTCATCCATCAATTCGGTATGCGTGGTGAAAGGAAGCGCGTGCCAGAGGATGTCGCCCGCTTCAATCGCCGCTTCCATGGCGCGGCGGTCTTGTGGTGACGCCTGTTCCAGATATTGGTAAATCAGCCATGCGCCCGTCGTCCAGCGAAAACGTTCCGTATTGTGACGGGTGCGCTGCGCGAGCGCCAATGCCTGCGGGATGAACTGCTGGAAATACCTCTGGACGACGTTCGCTGCATAATCGGTGAAGCCAATGTCGAGATGGGTTTTGAAGATCAGATGGACGGTTGAGTTCATAAGGATCAACGGATGTAGATCGGGTTGGTTAATGCGAGCATAGATGTCGAATCGACAAGCTGCGCCCGCACGTAAGGTGTAGCAGAAACGTCAACCGTCGTTTCAACACAGGCGTCGTCATTTTCAATCGCCTGTTGGAAAACACAGCCATTTGCCGTATGCAGTTCGAGTGTCGCGCCTGTGCCGCCTAGCACATGGGTTGTGACGACGAGCTTACCATCTTCAGGGCGTGAGAGTGTATCGCCCATCATCGCCCTGTCCGCGTTCAATCGAAGTCTCGCGCCGGATGGACTCTCAGAGATCATCACGTGACCTGCACGCAGAGCATCGAGCAGCTTGGGGGCGGTTGGCTCACCTTCGCAGTACAGCCACACGGTAGGCTGTGCCAGATGCGCGTGATGTTCACGGTTGTGGAAATGGCAGTCGCTTCCACCGACGGCGGTGTAGCGCTTGCCCGCGCGTAGTCGTGATTCCCAGAATTCGAGCGACACGTTGTTCATGAGCGCCCATGGTCCATTCCAGACTTCGATGCAGTCGAAAGCATCCACGTTGGTATAAACCCATTCCGGTCCGTAAGGGCGGGGGTGGTTGCACGAAACAACATAGCCGCGCCGCGAGGCTCTAGACACGGCTTGCGCCATCTGCGCCTCGCTTTCGATGCGGAAGTCGATCCAACCGTGATCGCCCCAGACGTTCCAGTGTCCTTTGTAGGTCGTGACTTCAAAGCCGGGAATCAGGACGAGTGAAGTTTCAATCGTGTTGAGACGCGCCAGATGAGACAACACGTTGTGATCGGTGATGGCGAGAAAATCCAGACCAAGCGACTCTGCCCGCCGCACCACTTCCAGTGGGTCACTGTCCCCGTCACTGTGAAAGGTATGGCAGTGAAGCTCGCCGCAGTACCAGCCATCGGACCTTATACGTCCGGGGGTGGAGCGTACCGGAAGCAGCTCGGGAAACGAACCGTGACCGTTCCTGTCCTGTGGCGTCAGCCGGACTTCCACCTGATATTCGCATCCCTGCGGCGCGATTTTGTACAGACCAAGACAGATGTGCCATTTGCCGGGTTGAATAGGTCCGGCGAGGTAGCCCGGTGTTGCGCCTTCCTGAGCGATGAAAAAGCTGCTGCGGGCGCTGCCGCTCCATCCCCGAAAACCGCCGCCCATAAAAACGATGCCGCGCGGATCGAAAATACCAATATCTACTGTATTTCCGTCGGTTAAATGCGGATCAGAACCAATACCATCTGTATACTCGTAACGCACATCGATCCGCGCGACGCCGTCCGGCACATCAAACGGCAGATGGATGTAGGTCTGCGTTTGATGCGTCTCGGCAAATCCGGTTAAACGAAGGGTGATTGGCTCAATCACGAAAGCAGGTCTCCATTTTCGCCATAGAAGAATGCCCGCGTGTAATCCGGCACCAACCAGACTTTCGGTGGTAACTCAGGCACTTCATCGCCGAATAAACGTATCGAAATCAAATGCTCTCCTACCCGGACGATAATCAGTGATTCGCTGCCAAGCGTTTGCACCACATATACGTCACCGGGGATGCCTTCGGGTGTGGAAGCAGGTTCGAGGCGGATATGTTCCGGGCGTATACCCAGCGTGAGCGATTCGCCGGATGATTTTGCAGGCAGGTTGAACGACGCTGCGCTGATTGGATATACGCCTGCGATTAAAACCGTATTCCCGTCGATTCGGCAGGGAAGTAGATTCATCGGCGGGTTGCCGATAAACGAGGCGACGAAGGTATTGGCGGGGCGGCGATAGATTTCCAGCGGTGTTCCCGCCTGCATGATGCGCCCCGCGTTCATAATCACGATGCGATCCGCCAGCGCCATTGCTTCAGACTGGTCGTGGGTGACGTAAATACCGGTCACGCCGACTTCGCGCTGAAGGTGCTTGAGAAATGCGCGTGCCTCTAAGCGCAGTTTGGCGTCAAGATTGCTCAACGGTTCGTCGAAGAGAAAGACCTTCGCTCTGTGAATGACCGCGCGGGCAAGTGCGGTGCGCTGCTGCTGCCCGCCCGAAAGCTGCCCCGGACGGCGATTCAGCAGTTCCCCGATTTGCAGGTTTTGTGCCACTTCGCGGACGCGCGGTTCGCGTTCAACTTTGGAGATGCCGCGCACTTTCAACGGATAGCCGATATTTTCGTCGATAGTCATGTGCGGGTAGAGGGCGTAATCTTGAAAGACCATCGCCACGTCTCGGTCACGTGGCGGCAGGTGGGTTACGTCGCGCTCGCCAATGTGGATCGTGCCACCCGTCGGGATTTCCAAGCCGGAGATCATGCGCAGGGTGGTGGTTTTGCCGCAGCCAGAAGGACCCAGCAGCGCGACGAACTCACCGTCGGGGATGTCGAGGTTGATTCCGGCGACAGCCTGCACCGCGCCGAAGGTTTTACTCAAATTTGAGAGTTTAACAGAAGCCATCGCATTATCTCATTGTTTGATGCCGCCGAAAAAGCGGAAGCCGTAGCGCCAGTTGATCAGCAAGTACAACAGCAGTACGGGCAGCGTGTACAAGATCGCATATGCCGCCACCAGCGTGATCTGGGGCGAACCTTCTTCATCGTAGAAGCGGTAGAACGTCACTGAAGCGGGCAGCAAATTCGGGTCGCGCAGCAGGATGAAGGGGGTGAGGAACGTGCCCCATGCGTGAATCAACACCCAGATGCCCACCACCATCAAACCGGGGCGAATCAGCGGGAAGGTGATGTCGCGGAAAATTTGCAGCGGTGATGCGCCCGCCACCATCGCCGCCTCTTCGTATGAGCGCGGTACGCCCTCTACGAAATCCTGCATGATGAAAATCGCCGAGGGCAGCAGCCCGCCCGTCATCGAGAGAATCACGCCGAGGTGGGTGTTGATCAGACCGAGATCGTAAACCAGCCGAAAGATGGGAACCATGCTCGCGGTTCCCGTCACCACCGACGAAAACAGGATCAAGACATACGTCCACAACTGGCGACCCGGAAGGTTGCTGCGCGAAGGCCCGCAT
>DATGQJ010000752.1:0-3813 GCA_035304265.1 Oceanobacillus sp. | reverse complement strand
TGCAAGATCGCGCCTGTTACCGCCGTTTCCTGCGCCGGACTGAGCATCACCAACACGTCGCAGGGCGAACCTTGCGCACACGCCACCAGTCCCAGATCAGCGCCTGCTTCCGCACCGATCACGCCCATGTGTCCGGCATCGATCAGTTCCATCTGGGTCAGGGCGCGTAACATCGCGTCCACGTCACCGACGACGGCATTGGGGCGCAAGTCCATCGTCATCACCGTAAAGCCCGTCGCTTTCAACCGCAGCGGCAAATCCCCCCATGCCGTCCGGTCTGGGGCGAGCATCAGCACGCCGGGCGCGGGCACATCACTGAGCGCCATGTACAGGTCGCCGTTCATCTGCGTGCCGTCGCCTGCTGTCACCTGCACCGCCTGACGCAAACTCCCCACCTCACTTGTGCCTACCGCAAGCGGCGGCATCTCGCCCCCACTCGGCATCGAGGCGGCTGTCGGGTTGTTTTGCCCCATGAGCCGCTGGGCGGTGGGAATGCTGGTCTGTACTTCAGGGAAAAACTCGGCGCTCGGTTGCAACGTCGGGGCGGATAAGGCATACGACGGTGTAATCGGAACAGGCGGGTTATCACAGGCGGCGAGGACAGCAATCAGGAACAAAGGGAGAAGGTTTTTCAGATTCATGTTTCGCTTTCAAGCGATCAGCTTCTGGTTGCTGACGGCTATTTCGCTATCACCACCATACGGGGGCAGCCATCTTCAAAGGGGGAACGGTCAAAATCGCCGTAAACCGATTCGACCTCGAATCCACAGGCTTCCAGCAGCAAGCGCAGTTCGTTGAAGAAGAAGTAGTGGATCGTCACCGGCACGACGGTGCGCTCGACCACCCGATCCGCCGTGATTTCGTCGTAAATCCACGTCACGTACATGAGTTGTTCCACGCGGTCAAGGCGGCTGACCGAATGTTGCATCACCAGATGTCCGGTGTCGCGCTCTAAAAACGTGCGCTCCAGAATGACCGCTTCGCTGTCCTGCGAGGCGAAGGCTTCGCCCGCGTTCGGCAGATCGATCACCAACAGTCCGTCCGGCGAGAGCACGTTGCGGATGCGGCGTAACAGCGTCTTCTGATCTTCGATGGTCAGAAAGTGCATCAGCGTGTTGTAGGGGATGATCACCAGTTGAAACTTCTCGTCCAGCGAGAGCTTCAGCGCGTCCCCCTGATGGAAAACCAGTTTATCTCGCAGTTGGGGGAGTGCGTCGCGTTTGCGTCGGGCGCGTTCCAACATCGCGGTTTCAATCTCGATGCCGTGAACGGTATGCCCTTCTTGCGCCAGATGGATCATCAACCGTCCGGTGCCGCTGCCGACGATCAGGATCGGGCTGCCGCATTCTTCCGCTAGCTCGCTGTAAAACGGCAGGTCTTCATCCTTATCGTGATGCTCGGAGTCGTAATAGCGGGCAATGGTGGCGTAAAAACTGCTCATCAGGCTCGATTCTGGCGATTGAGAAATTCGTCCATCGACTTCGTGTGGGTTTCGCCTACCCATAACGGCGGGAACAATGCCCGTTCGGTCAAGAGTGCTTCTTCGTAAGGCTGGCGCAATCCGGCACGCAGCAGCGTCTTGACCGAGCGAATCACGTTCGGATCAAGCTGTGCGAACTGCCGCGCAAGTTCGAGCGCTCCCGCCAGCGCCTGCCCCGGTGGCATCAGGCGGTTGGCGAGACCAAGCGAACGAATTTCGTCCGGTCTGAGCACTCGCGCCCCCAGCAAAATCTCCATGGCGCGGGCGTAACCCACCAGCCGCAGCAGTCGCTGTCCGCCGCCCCATCCCGGTGTCAGCCCGCGCTTTGCCTGCACGAAGCCGATTCGCGCATTCTCGTCGATCACGCGCAGATCGCAGGTGATGGCGATCTCGCTGCCCCCGCCGAGCGCGTAGCCATTGATCGCGGCAATCACCGGCACGGGAAGGCTTTCCAACGCCAGCAGTGCATCGCCCATCAATCCGATCATCGTGAAGGCGTCGGCTTCGGAACGGCGTTCGCTCAAATCGGCAAGGTCGCCGCCGCTGCAAAACGCCTTCTCGCCTTCTCCGGTCAGAATCACCGCGCGAAGACTATCATCTTTGCCAAGCCGCTCGATCAGGTCGGCGAACGCTTGCATGGCTTCGAGGTCGAGGGCGTTGTGGACGTGCGGGCGGTTGAAGGTGATGACCGCGATACCGGACTGCTGCAAGGTGAACAGAATCTTTTCAGTCATGGGGCAGAAGTATAGCTTGAGAGCGCGGCGTGTTTGAAGAGTGAGTTTTGTACGCCTCGCTTTCTTAAAAACCCCTCAATAATTCGGCAGGTTATCGGTTTACACTGATATAATTTAGATTGACATTAAGGAGGTGTCTTGTGACGACACAGGGAATACTGGTCGTCCATCCGGGGTGGCACGAAGGTGACGCGGCAGTTTTGGATAGGGCGACTTACCAGCGGTATCAGGATGAATTGCAGGAAGGCACGCGCGTGCTGTTTTACATGAAAGAGCCTGTTGATGCGCTGGTCGGCGAAGCGCAGGTGACGGGCAATCCCGTACAGGCTGAAATAGAGCCGGAAGCGCCTGTGTCCGATCCGGTGAGTCCACGTGCGGAAGAACCGGTGCGCCGGATGAACGATCCTCAGCCGACGCGCATCGATCAGCGCACTTACCATCTGCCCTATCTGATGCTGCATTCAATCGACAACATCTCGCAGATTCCGCTTGGCACCATTCGAGCGCGGATAGGCAGCGAGTTTGGCGTCTTTGACGACGAATGGATTCCGCTTACAGAGGAACAGTATGACGCACTTGTCGGAGAATGGGAGCATAACGCATCATGAGCCAGTTTACGTTAATCGTCGTTCCACCGGAATGGCAGTTCGGGATGCCGCTGCCGATTAACCAGAGCACATACGAGCTTTGGAAGCACAAATTGGAGGCGGGTACGCGGGTCGTCTTCTACGATCCGGCGGCAGAATCCATTGTCGGCGAAGGTGAAGTCGTGGGCGGCTTCGTGCGTCCGAAGGAATGGCAGACCACATCAGCAGACGAACTCCCCGCGTGGATTCAGTTTGCCGATTATGCGCTGCCTGTGCGCACGCTCTACCAGCGCAACCTCGATTCGGTCATCCCGCTGGACGAAGTGCGCTACATCCTCAACGACAACAGCTTCCCTCGTGCTATCGGCGAACTCCGCGAAATCGACCATCCTACCTACCAGCAGCTTACCCCTGCATGGCTGTAAGGCTTTTTCGGGGCGAGGTGAAACTCGCTCCGAACTTTACGCCGGATTCACCGCCAGCGCCATTATCTTCACCAGATCGTCGCCACTTTGCACCAGAGCGGGATGCATACCGATCTGTCGCGCCTGTTCAAGCGATAAGGGATCGCTGTCGGCAATCAGACAGGCTTCAGGCGCTGCGTCCACTTTAAGCGCAAGCACGTCATAATCCTTCGCGAATGACTCGGTTACGTCCATCCCAAGTACGGGTTCCGAAAAGTAGGTAAGCACACCGCCGCCAGTGAGCAGCCCACGCGCCATTGCTGCCGTCCAGTAGGTGGCGACGTGCAAGCACACTCCGTCGGTATGCAGCTTTTCCAGAAGCGGTTGCGCCTGCGGGTAGAGTGCGTCGAAGCGTTCGTACACTAATTTCGGCAGCACGCGAGAGAAGGCGATCAACTCGTCTTTTTCGGGTTCGGGGATTTTCGCCAAGCGGAACAGCGCCCGCGTCGTGCGGAACATGCCTTCCCATAAATCGGACAGCGGTTCGTCGCCCTTCAGGTTGAGATCAGCCCAGTAGCTGTCCCAATCCTCGCGCATGTGTAAATAGG
>DATGQJ010000751.1:0-12538 GCA_035304265.1 Oceanobacillus sp. | reverse complement strand
CGGGGAAACGCGGCGCTCCTTCACTTGATTGATCAGGAGTCGCTTGCTCCTCCTCCTGCGAGGGCATTGGATACCTGACCTCGACGATTGCGGCGGAAAATCCGGTTTCATCACTGGTGTAAACCCGCGACTCGACGGTTGCGGATGGGAAACGACTCAGGAAGGGTTCATCATCCTGAGTTCTCAGGAAACCGGAGAACGTTTCGAGCCGTTGGGCAAGTTCCGGGGCGGCAATCTCGGCATCTTCCGCCGAGTTGTAGACCAACGCGACGACGGCAACCTGCCACTCGCCTTCCTGACGATCTGCGATTGCCGCCAGCCGGTAAACGGGCAGCGTGCCGTAGTCGGCAATGAAGTCGGGTGGGTTGTTGACAAGCGTTTCTAACTGTTCGGGCGTTGCAAACTGTCCGAGCAGCGGCATAAGCGACGCAGCATCGCTGAAATCCAGCGCTTCTAACACCAAATCGGTTGGAAGCAGGAGTGCGCTCACCAGTTCGCCGGAATAGGCTGCCGGGTCGGTGATGGCTTCCGCCAGAGTCCGGTAATCCCGCGCATCCAACAGAGACGAGTCATTCCCTTGACTGGCATCAGCGACGGCTTCGAGCAATTCAAGTCTCGGGGAACTGACCAGCGTTTCGGGCAAGGTCAAAAACGGCACTTGCCGACCTAAAGCCGGATCGAACAGGTTGCCGCGCTCGATGTTCGAGGGGCTGACGGCGGTACCGGAGTCGCAGCCATCTGCGCCGCAAAGCGCAGGCACGCCGTTGATCTCGGATGCTTGAAAGCCACGCGCTTCATGCGCTTCGGCAATCGCGTCGAGATCGAAGTCGCCGCTCCAAATGACCGTCGTTTCGGGTGGCGCGGCGAAGGTCAGCGTGCGGTTGATGTCGAAAAAGTCGAAGCCAACCGTCGCGGGCATCTCTTCCATCAGATTGCGAGCGTAGGACACCTGTGGGGGCATACCCAGCCATCGCTGCGTGAACATAAGCGATGGACGCGAGGCGAGGAACGCGACACCACTTTCAGGGCGAGGCAGATCGATGGCGTTTTCGACGGCTCGCAAATCCTGATAGGAGATGATGTCGCCCCGGCTGGTTGAGTTGTCGGGAACAAGTGCAAGCAGGTCGAGTAAGGGTGAAACGTTCTCTTGCGCGACGGCGGGCAATGCGAACAACAGCATAACGATCAGTAGTACAAGTTTTTTCACGGACAGTCCTCCGGTAAGCCTTTGCTGAGGGCATTGTAGCACATCTGTCCATTGTCGGTTTCCGCGCGAGGGGGCGCTTGCGCGAACAGGGGTGTTGGCTCCGTCCCCTCGCGCATCTTGTAAAGCCGGTGTTAAGCTCGTGGGATTCCGCTGCAATTGTGTGGGATTTCATGTATAATTGATCAGGTTGTGTAAAACTTCACGTTCGAGGTGTTACAGTGATCAACGGAAGTGCCATACACGGCAGGGTACTTCTCCTCAACGGGCGCACGTGGGAGCCGCTTTCGATCATCACCATCCCACGCGCGATCAATCTGCTGCTGGCGGAGAAGGCAATCGTGGTCGAGCAAACCGACCAGTTCCTCCGCACGGTGCGCGATAAATTCCCTGTGCCTTCGGTGATTGCGCTGCGCACTTACGTCAACGTACCGCGCAGGCAAGCACACTGGAGTCGTCGAGGGGTGCTGGTGCGCGACAGCTACACCTGCATCTACTGCGGTGCGCAGCCGGGAACCATCTACAAGGGCAAGGGTCTGGTGAAGAGTGACTTCACCGTCGATCACGTCATCCCGAAGTCGCGCGGCGGCAAAGACCTGTGGGGGAACACTGCCTGCGCCTGCTATGCCTGCAACCACCGCAAGGGCGACCGCCTGCCGCATGAAGCGGGAATGCGTATGCTCTGGGAGCCAAAGACTCCCCGAACCAGCTATCTGGTCGTGGCTGTCGGGAGCGGGCACGAAACCTGGAAGCGGTATATCGAATACTAACAACCCCTCTATCAGTCAGCATGTGAGGGGTTGTTTTGTATTTCGCCACAACCAGTATCCGGTTGAGGGTGAGTTATTCATCGGTAATGGCAAAACCTCGATACATGACCGCGAAAGAAGTGGTCGCCGCCCTCGGCATCAACGCCGCGACCCTCTACTCCTACGTAAGCAGAGGGTTGATACGCAGCGAACCATCCCCGCACGACCACCGTCAACGCAGCTACCATGCGGAAGATGTGTACAAACTGATTGAGCGAAAGGCGCAGCGACGCGATCCGACGCGGGCGGCGCGGAGAGCTTTACGCTGGGGCATTCCAGTTCTGGAGTCGGCGCTGACCCTGATCACCGAAACCGGCTTGTACTATCGAGGGCTGGATGCCCTGCAACTGGCACAGGAACACAGTCTGGAAGCGGTGGCGGCGCTGCTGTGGACAGGCGATCTGGATAACGCGGCAACTTTGTTTTCCCCCAACCCGACATTTGACGATAGTACCGCAGGGGCGACTCGCGAGTCGCCCCTGACTGCCGATGCGTTCTGGAAATCGCTGTCGTTCATTCAGCGAATGCAGGTCAGGTTGGCGGCTCAAAACGACCTGAGCGCGTTTGACCTGCGCCCTGAAAACGTCGCCCGCACCGGCGCGAGGATTCTCTGGCTCAACACGCAGGCAATAGCCCCCGACATCTCGTTGAGCGACAGCATTGCAAGCGGATTGGCACAGGAGTGGCAAGACGCGCATCCTCGCCTGTTAAACGCCGCCATGATTTTGTGCGCCGATCATGAATTGAACGCCTCGTCGTTTGCGGCGCGAGTCGTCGCCTCTGCCGATGCAAATCCCTATGCAGTGGTCATCGGTGGATTGGCAGCGTTACAGGGTTTCAAACACGGCGGGAACACAAGGCGCGTCCGAGCGTTCTTGCGCGAAATCGAGGATCGCGGCGACGCTCATCTCGTGATTGCCGAGCGATTGCAGCGCGGCGATCCCATCTATGGCTTTGGGCATCCACTCTACCCACACGGCGATCCCCGCGCCCGTCTGCTGCTGCGGATGTTGGAAAATACACATCCCACAAACAAAACGCTGGAAGTAGCGCAACGAATAGCTGAAGAAGTCGAGCAAATCACAGGCGAAGCGCCCAACGTCGATTTTGCGCTGGCGGTGCTGGAACGTGCGCTGCAACTGCCGGATGACGCGGCGCTGGCATTGTTCGCGCTGGGGCGCACGGTGGGCTGGATCGGTCACGCCATCGAGCAGTATGAGCGCAAATCGTTGATTCGCCCACGCGCTCAATACACCGGACCTCAACCGTCCGATTGACTTACATGGACTGCATGTCGCTGCTTGTCCTGTGGCATACTCATGAGATTGAGCCACAGCACAGGGAGCACACGTCATGATTCCACGTCCACAAGCCGACGAATATGGTTCATATTATGAAAGCTACATCCGGCGCGTGCCCGAAGGAAGCGACATTTTTGTGCTTCTCAGCCAGCAACCCGACGAACTGCGAGCATTGTTGCAGAACGTCACCGACGAACAGGCGAATGCCCGTCCAGCGCCGGGTGAATGGAGCGTGAAAGAGGTGGTTGGTCACATCTGTGACGCCGAGCGGGTTTTCGCCTACCGCGTCATGCGTATCGCGCGAGGTGATGACACGCCGCTGACGGGGTTCAATCAGGATGATTACGTGCGTGCGACAGACTTCAATGCCCGCAGTCTCGACAACTTGATCGAAGAGTTCACCTTACAACGGCGCTCGAATGTCCTCTGTTTCAAACCCCTCACTGAGTCGGAAATCATGCGGCGGGGAACTGCCAGCAACAACCCGTTCAGTGTGCGTGCGCTGCTCTACGTCATGATCGGTCACGTGCAGCATCACATCGAAAGCCTGAAGACCGACTACAAGGTCGGCTGATAGTCAAATCTCACGCATGGCACGCACGCGCCCACACACGTCGTTGACTACCCGCTCGAACAATTCAAGCGAGAGCGCTTCATCGACCTGATACGGTCCGCCGTAACTGCCATCTCCGATGACATCACGGATGGATTCACCCTCTTCCAATAGTTCCAGATTGACGGGCGGTTTTTCACCCGCAGGCACTTCGCCCACGCGGGTGAAAGCGAAATTTTCACCCCAGTTCGCATGATCGAGCCTGAGGTTGTGTTCTGCCTCGAACGCGCGTGTAGCGCTTTCCCGCCACCAGTCATACCACTCTATACGTGCCAGCCCATCATAGTCGAGGTCTTGCAAGCGCGGCGGGATGCGATTGCCGCCGTGTCCATTCAGAATGAAAAAGCGCGTGAACCCCTGATGCAGCAGGCTGTCAACCATTTCGCTCAAAACCAGTTCAAACGTTGACGGACTCAGGCTAATCGTGCCGGGGAATTCGGTGAAATGCTGGCTCACGCCAAAATTGAGCGGCGGTGCGACCAGTACACCCTCACGTTCGGCAACGGCAAGCGCAATGCGTGAGGGAATCAGGATGTCGGTCAGCAGGCTTAAATAGGCGTGCTGCTCGGTAGAACCAGTCACAAGGATAACACGGGTATCCTGTTGTAGATAGCGCTCTACATCCATCCAGTGCATGTCTTGAAAACGCATTCCGTTACTCCTCTGCTTCTACTAGAGCAGTATACAGAATAGGTTTGGTGAATTGTCGAAAGATTGCGGGGACATAACAATCTTATTACAGCGGCGGAATCATGCTTCGGCGCTGACGGTTTGCCAACTGATTGATTTTTTACAAGACAGCACCGTTATGGTTTTCAGATAATTGCTCATTCATGATTTAGCTCAACGAGACCATATATGGCTGAGAAAAGTAAATTGATACGTATGGACAACATTCTCATCGTCGTTGAGGACATTGAGGCTGCCAAAGCGTTCTTCATTGAACTCGGTTTGGAACTGGAAGGCGAAACGATAGTCGAAGGTCCTTTGATTGCAGACCTAATTGGATTCAAGGATGTCCGTGCTACCCTCGCGATGCTGCGGACTCCCGATGGTCAATTCGGTATCGAGTTGGACAAGTACCACACGCCCGACCCGATCAGGTTTGGTCCCGTCGATGCGCCGGTAAATACGCTGGGGCTTCGGCGCATTATGTTCGCCGTCGAGGATATTGACGATGTTGTCGCGCGTCTGCACACGCACGGGGCTGAACTCATCGGTGAAATGCAGTACGAGGACTCGTATCGGCTCGCCTACATTCGCGGACCCGAAGGCATCATCGTGGCGCTGTCCGAGCAACTGGGTAATCGGTAAACACCACGGACACCCGACAAAAAAAGAGCCGAAGCGATTTTTGCTTCGGCTGTGTCTGGTGTACCTGGAGGGGTTCAGGCTATCAGAAGGATCATTGCCATCCATCCAAGAGGCAAAAGGTCGAATCTAGGATAGAAGGCATCTACAACAATTGCATCTGCGTTTTTGATACAAGTCATACAGTTCACTGAATACTGTTGTTTTCAGGTCTACCACTCAGCCATGACAGGTTATGTACAGGCTGAAGTATTGCCTGTACCTCGCTTAAGAGTTCCTTGTCCAACTTTTGATTTAACTGCTGTATGTTGGCAACAATCTCTTCCGGACGTGAGATCCCTACTAATGTGCTGGTGAAGTCATACTGTGCAAGACTGAATTGCAGCGCAAGTTGTGCAATATCAACGCCTTTACTTCGGCAGTACCGTGCAGCCTCTGCACACTTCGCCTTGAGCATAGCTGGCGCGGGATGCCATTCGGGTGGACCGGCTTCAGTTAACAGTCCCATCGAAAGGGGAGAGGCATTAATGATACCAATGCCTTCCGCTTTGAGTGATGGAGCCAGATCAAGCAACGACGTATCATTCAGGCAGTAGTGGCAATACGACAGGATGAAATCAATCTCTGTCTGTTTAGAGACATGGCGGAAAATCTGGAGCGGCAAGCCTGAGATGCCTATGTAGCCAACTTTTCCCGCCGCCTGCAACCGTCGCAGCGCAGGAATCGTTTCGTTGATCACCTGCTCTAATGAACCAAACTCAATGTCGTGACAGATAATCAAGTCTACATAATCCAAATTCAGGCGCCTCAGGCTCTCATCCACACTACGAGTTACCCTGTCCGCGGAAAAATCAAAGTCCGTATCGCCATAACGCCCTACTTTGGTACTCAGGTGATAGGCATCGCGCGGAATAGTCTTCAGCGCCTTGCCAAGGACACGTTCAGCCTGTGTATTCCCATAGTATGGAGCGACATCAAAGTAATTCACGCCGAGTTCTATCGCGGTATGAACCGCACGGATAGCCTCGCGTTCATCTACTGAGCCGAATACACCGCCAAGTGGAGATGCGCCAAAACCAAGAACGGATAGATGTAACCCTGTTTTTCCTAGCAGACGATATTGCATATAACCCTGCCCGCCGCTAAATTGCGTTTCATCTCAATAGGCTTTACATAATGAACCCAATGCTGGTAATATATCATGCATCATGCATGAATTTCAACTATTCACAGTATTCCAATCTGGAGTCTAAATTTTGAAGTCCATTCGCTTAACTCAACCGGGTGTACTTGATTTACTTGTTAGCCCTCCACCACCTCCCCCCGGAACTGACGAAGTACAGGTTCGCGTTTTGCATGTGGGAATTTGTGGTACCGACTTGCACGCTTATAGAGGCACGCAGCCATTTTTTACGTATCCTCGTGTTTTAGGACATGAACTTGCGCTAGAGGTGCTGGAAATCGGTTCTACAAAACTTGACCACCAGTTGACCGTCGGAAGTAAGGGCTGTCTGCGTCCCTATCTGAATTGCGGAACTTGTGGCGCATGTCTACGCGGATTTGCGAACTGCTGCACGAAAATGCAGGTCATGGGCGTACATCGGGACGGCGGAATGCGCGAGATTATCAACGTTCCGATTGACAAGGTGCATGTATCAACCAAGCTCTTAGAGGAAGAACTGGCACTGGTAGAGACGTTGAGTATTAGCTACCACGCCGTCCGCCGGGCGCGAATTCTACCCGGCGAAGTCGTTCTCGTTGTTGGGGTTGGACCTATCGGATTGGGCGTGGCTCAATTTGCGCATCTGGCACAGGCGACAGTGATCGTGATGGATGTGAGCGATGCGCGACTCAGCTTTGCAAGTCAGCAACCGGGAATAACTCACACGGTCGATGCCAAGCATGACGTACTGGAACAGTTAAGGGCACTTGTTCCTAATGATCTTCCTACGGTTGTTTTCGATGCAACCGGGAATGCCCAATCGATGATGAAATCGTTCGACTATGTGGCGCACGGGGGGCGTCTCGTGTTCGTTGGATTGTTTCAGGGTGATGTCACATTTCATGATCCTGAATTTCATCGGCGTGAGCTAAGCTTACTTGCAAGCCGTAACGCAACCTCCCAGGACTTTGAACAAGTGATTTCAGCGTTGGAAAGCAGGCAATTGGATGTCCTGCCCTGGATTACGCATCGTGCTTCAGTGGAACAAATGATTGAAGATTTTCCACAATGGCTCGATCCAGCAAGCGGAGTTATCAAAGCGATGCTCACCCTATGAAGCAGTGACCTATCCCTACTTTTGTGTACTGTTGTCGCTTGGAAACCGATGCTCCATGAAGGTTTCCACGCGGCTTTCCACTCGCTTAATGTGATTGCTCAGTAGCTGAACCGCCGTATCTTTATCGCCTTGCTCCAAAGTCTGTGCGATTGTTCTGTGCTCCTCTAGCGACTCGCGTCCATCGAATAATCCCACCCCGGTGTAAAGTCGAGAGAGATGCAAATGAATATGCAAATCTTCCCACGCTTTCAGGATGAAACCGTTGCCTCTCATCCCGACCAGAGTACGATGGAAATGATGATCGAGCAGCAGATAATCCTTGTAATCGTTATAGTCCGCTCCATCGCTTGCATTCGCCATTCGTTCAACAATGTTCTTCAGCTCATGAATGGCATCACTCGTAATCTCACCAGAAGCCAAAGCATGGGTTTCTAACATGTAACGCAGTTCGAACATTTGATGAAGTTCGTCCGCCGTGAGCAAATCTGCAACGATGAAGCCATGATTGGTCTTTTGCCGAACCAAACGTTCTCCATTGGCTCGCATCAATGCTTCACGAACAGGGGTGTTGCTCATCGAAAGCTGCTTTGCCAGACCATCTATGCTGAGCTGTGCGCCCGGTTCAAAGTCCTGATTGATGATGGCATTGACCAGAGCATTGTAGGCAATATCGGCGAGTGAATAATGTTCCGGTCTGGTTAGCGTACCGTACTTTGACTTGTTTTCTGCTTCCGCCATCGTTGGCTCCCAAATACCACGTCCAAGACACGCCATATCTTCTTTCGAGCGACTTTGTGCCTCTTTAGGCTGAGTGTCTCACTCTCAAGGTCAGAAATGATACGAAATTATGAGAAACAAAGTTGACAACCGAATCAACACATGGTATTTTCTGAACATCGTGCATGATACATGATACACAATACTACATCTCACATCCAGTTTTGAAACAAGGGAGGGCGATATCACCTTGGTTTAGCTGCATCAAATATTTACCTATTTGGAGGATTCCTATGAAATTTATCAAGACTATATTTGCACTGCTGTTGGTTTTCCTCGTGAGTATTGGCGCAATTCAGTTTGTCGCCGCTCAGGACATGCCGTTTGAAGGTGTGACCGTCAACGTCCTCAGTTTTGCGGGTCCGCAAGTTACCGAGCCACTGCTGCGGCGCGGTCCTGACTTTGAAGCGCTGACCGGCGCGAACATCGAAGTCACTACGGTTCCTTTTGCCGAACTGTATACCAGCATCCTCACCGATCAAACCACCGGCACCAACAGCTACGATGCGTTTGTGATGTCACCACAATGGAATGCCGACTTCGTGGCGGCAGGCATTCTGGAAGACCTCACTGAGCGCGTCGCGAATGACGCGGACATCGAGTGGGACGACATCGCTCCGTTTTTCCGTAATTATATCGCTACCTACAACGACAGCATCTATGTCATCCCGCTCGACGGTGACTTCCACATGGTCTACTACCGCACCGACCTGTTCGAAGAAGCCGGACTGCAACCACCAAGAACGTGGGAAGAATATCTGGCAGCAGCAGCGCAGTTCAACGGACAGGATTTGAACGGGGACGGCGAAGCCGACTACGGCTCCTGCATCCCGAAGGTTCGACAGGGGCAAAGCTTCTGGTGGATCATTGACTTCGCCAGCGGGCGTCTGCAATCGCAGGGTACGGGGCAAGGGCTGTTCTTCGACCTTGACACCTTCGAGCCGTTGTTCGGACCCAATCCGGCATTCCTACAGGCATTGGAACTCTTCAACGAGACGACGCAGTATGGTCCCGCCGATGAACTCACACTTGATCTCAACAGCACGCGCGACCTCTTCCTGACGGGACGTTGCGCCCTGACCATGGATTGGGGTGACATCGGCTCGCTCTCCATCGATCCTGAACGATCCACTGTGCAGGATTTGGTGGGAACCGTAGTCATCCCCGGCGCAACCGAAGTGCTTGACCGCGCAACCGGCGAAATGGTGGCATGTGACGAGACGACCTGCCCCTACGCCATTGATGGAATCAACTATGCGCCGTTTGCCGCTTTTGGCGGTTGGGGCGGTGGTGTGAGTTCGGCAGCAGAGCCGGAAGTGAAAGATGCGGCATATGCATTTTTCTCCTATCTCAATCAGCCCGCGCAGTCGAACGTAGACGTGACGATTGGGGCAAGCGGTTATAATCCGTACCGCCTGTCGCAGTTTGAAAGCCTCGATCCGTGGGTGGAGGCTGGCTTCAGCGAAGCCGCTGCTGCCAACTATCTGGGCGCGATTGAAGGCAGCCTGAGCAGCGAGAATATGGTGCTCGACCTGAGCATTCCTGCTACCAATCGCTACTTGCAGGTGGTTCTGGATACCACTGTCAGCCAGTACCTCGCAGGAGAACTGTCGGCAGAGGAAGCCGCCCAGCAAATCTACGACCAGTGGAACGAGATCAGCGATGAAATTGGGCGCGAGGCTCAACACGCCGCCTATCTCGCATCCCTCGGAATCAGCACATCCGAATGAGAACCCAGCAATCTAACGGAGGGGCGCAGTATGCCCCTCCTGTGTTAATGCCCTTCATGTCTAGCAGCGTCGGCAGGTTGACGGTATAGTACGATGGAAAACAGGATCGCACAGACGACTTCACAACTCGGCGGTACATTGCGTCGCAATGAAATCAAGAGTAATTTCAGGCAGAACCTTTTTCAACGGCAGGGCGGTTCACCACGAACGGTGCTGCTGCTGCCTGCCATCCTGATTGTCCTGTTTCTCTCCATCTTCCCGCTAATCATCTCGTTATTCCTCTCGTTGGCGCGAGTCAATTTCGTGCGCGGGGGCATTAACATTGATTTCGTTGGCTTGAGCAATTACGAGAAATTGCTGTTTGGGAGTCAGCAGCGCCACCTGCTTGGACGTTTCAGCGAGTTAACGCTCCCCGGTTGGGTCATTGTGATCGCCGTGAGTGGAGCGATGCTTTACTGGCTGTATCGCTACATTACGGGTACGAATCGTACCGTTGCAGGTGCATTCTTCCGTCTGATCGGTGCCATTCTGACCACGCTTCTCGTTTGGATTTGCGTCAGTACACTCAGCAACGATGGGCTGCCGGGCACGATGGTCGTGACACTGATTTTCGTGTTTGTGGGCGTTTCCATCCAGTACGGCATCGGACTGATGCTGGCAATGCTGCTGGTGCAGAACTTGCCCGGTAAACGCTTCTTCAGAATCGTGTTTTTGCTGCCCATGATGATCACACCGGTGGGCATCGCTTTTCTGTTTCGGATGCTCACGGATACCCATGTGGGTCCCTTCGCACCCTTTTGGGTAAGCATCGGTCTGCAAAATTTTTCATGGGTAGAAAGCGCTGCGGGTGCTCGTGCCGCCGTTTTGATCGGCGATATTTGGCAATGGACGCCATTCATGTTCATCATCCTGCTTGCGGCACTGGAAGGTACCTCGCGGGATCAACTTGAAGCGGCGTTAGTCGATGGCGCGAACCGCATCCAGATTTTTCGCTACGTGATTCTTCCGCAGATTGCGCCGGTGAGCATGACGTTGATCCTGATTCGCTTGATCGAGGCGTTCAAAATCATCGACATCCCACGAATCCTGACCGGAGGCGGTCCCGGAACCGCGACAGAATCGCTCACGCTTCATGCTTATATCGAATGGCGCTCTCCCAATCTTGGAGGATCGGCAGCGGTGAGCTATCTCCTGCTGATTCTGGTGACGTTTGTTGCGCTCATGTTTGTCAACGTGATACGGCAGAAAGTGGTAGAGAAATTATGATCCGCGCGTTTTTCAGAACGTCCAACCCCTTTCAACCGTCTCCTGCTTGGTCGCTCATCTCGTACATTATTCTGGGCATCTGGGCTTTTATCGTTCTGTTTCCGCTCTACTGGGTGATTACGACGGCATTCAAACTGCCGGTAGACGTTGCCTCTGGACCCAAATACATCCCTTTCGTAGATTTCCAGCCTTCCTTACATGCATGGGAAGAGATGCTGATCGAGAATGGTTCAGACTTCGTGCTGCGTCCTTACGCCAACACCATCCTCATCGGCACACTGAGCGCGTTAGCGGCGCTGATCATCGGGGCGTGTGCTGCCTATGCCCTCACCCGGTTCGATTATCGCCCAAAACCCGGACTAATACTGACATTTATCGGCTGCACGGTCTTAGCCATCCTGTTGATCGTTTTAACTGTGCCATGGCAGATAGCGGTTGCGGTAGGCATCGTATCCTATTTTCTGCTTGCTCAGGGAATTGGGCGCAGGTTCAAAGGTACCATGACCAACAATGACATCGCCTTCTGGCTGATTTCGCAGCGCATTCTGCCGCCCGTGACCGTGATTGTGCCTATCTATATTCTGTTTCAGCAGCTTGGAATGCTGGATACACTGCCCGCGCTTATCATTTCCTACTGTGCTGCCAATCTTCCCATCGTCATCTGGTTCATGCGTGATTATTTCCAGACCATACCCTATGAACTGGAAGAAAGCGCCTTTATTGATGGGGCTTCGCGCTATCAGGTGCTGTGGCGAATAATCCTTCCGCTGGCGATGCCCGGACTGATCGCTACTTTTCTGATTGTGCTGGTATTCTGTTGGAACGAGTACGTGATGGCGCTGTTCCTCACGGGCGCACGAACCCAAACCATGCCGATTCTGGTTTCGGCACAAAATGGTGTGCGCGGTCCTCAGTGGTGGAATATGTCGGTGCTCGTGCTGCTGATGGTGGGACCTTTGATCTTCATGGCAATCTTGTTGGAACGCTATATCGCCAAAGGGCTGTTGATCGGTGCAGTGAAGGGATAATTCACAGCACCTGCTTATCACCGATCTGGACTTGCTCAAACGCACCTTCGACGAGAACATTTTTACCGATGTGATTCATCTGGCTGCGCTGCAAGTCCTTTTGTCGTGCCAAGTCGCCGTCTACGAGCCGCGTGAAACACGACTTGCCGGACGGCGCTAGAGCGTGTTATGACCCTGCTTGCGTCGCTTCGCTTCGGCAAGCCGTCCTTCTCCCCGCTTG
>DATGQJ010000750.1:0-4822 GCA_035304265.1 Oceanobacillus sp. | reverse complement strand
GGTATCACTGATCAGGAACCCGAATACCCCCATTCACCAGCGCGTTCTATATCCCCAATTGATTGTTAGGAACAGTACGATTTCAATCAGATAGAGTAGCAGTCCAGACTTAGAGCGTGTTATGTACTTTGATGTCGAGATTGCCCCTCACCCTGCTTGCGTCGCTTCGCTTCGGCAAGCCGTCCCTCTCCCACGTAAACAGGGAGAGGGACATAGCCCCGGTAGATCGCTCCCCTTCCCCCCGCTCGCGTGGGAGAAGGGGCTGGGGGATGAGGGCAAGTGCATAACACGCTCTTAAGTCATGAACCTGGACTGTCAACGAGTTCAATTGGTTCTACCTGGAGCGATCATCACTCCACTACACTCTCTGAGAAGTCCAACAGCGTTACCCCATGCGGTTGTACTGTGCAACTCCATGTCAACGGGTCTGAGACACCGGAAAGGTATTGCACCGTGCGCTCCAACTCCGCTTTCTGCTGGAGAACGACAAGGTCTTCGCGACGAATATGTGCCGGTGCTCCCATCTCCAACCACGCATCCAGAACGCTGCCATGTTCGCGGTCAAAGCGAGTGGTTTGAATGCGCACGTTTTTCGGAAGCCCAGACAGGTGCAAGTCGAACTGCTTCTCCGGTTTCTGCTCGAACATCTCGTAAAGCTGGTAACTGCCTCTGGCTTTTGCAATGAAACGGCTGTCATTGGCTTCGGTGGTGTAATGACAATAATTCCACAACAGAACCGAAATTCTGCCGTTGGCATGTCGCGTCGCCACAAATGAATCGCCAATACTCAGTACCTCGTCACCGAGACGGGAAAGGAACCAGTAGCCGTGATATGAAGGCTTTTTCAATCCCTGCGTATTTACCAGTCCAAAACCCCCGTGAAACGGCGTGTCTCCCAGTCGCACTTCTTCAAAAATGTCGCTGACTGTCCAAAATGAAAGTGAATCCGCATGTCCACGTCCGCGCAGGTTGTTCTGAACGATAAATGGTGCCAAAAACGCGGTGTCGTGGATGGGATCACGTGGACTGGGGCTGCTGCTCCATTCAGTATAATGCTTTTCCAGATGGGAAAAACCAGTTTCGGCGAGCGTTTTTTCATAGCCGGTCAGGTCAACCATGAGGCGGTCAGGACCGTCCCATGTCATATACCCCTTACCTTCAGGATCAACAGGATGAAAAGTTGGGTAGGGGTGTGTCGAGAAGAAATCAATCGGTATATTTCTTTCACGGCAGAGGGTCAGGAACTCTTTTCCCCAGGAGGCTATTCCGGGTCCGGCTGAGGCAGACGCAGTTGCCGGACCACCTACCTTCAGCGACGAATCAATCTGCTTGATAGCACGCGCAGTTCGTTCATAGAGTTCCATGTACGCATCGAAATTCGCATCTTTCCAGAAGACCGTCAGATCCGGTTCGTTCCAGACCTCAAAATACCACTGTCGCACTTCCACTAGACCGTATCGCTCGATCACGTGGCGGACAAACTGTTGAATAAGCCATTCCCAACGCTCCCAATCTTTGGGCGGTGTGATGTTGCCTTTCCACCAGAAAACCGTGTCCTCACCACTCGCCAGATCGTAGGGCATGAAACCGAGTTCTACAAAGGGACGAATACCGATGGAAAGCCAGTGATCATACACCAGATCGACATACTGCCAGTTTAGGATAGGCTGCCCGCCCTGCTCCCGATAGATCATCATATCTTCGTGGAAAAGCCCATGCATTCTGAGGTAGTTAAAGGGCATCTCGCGTTGGACCATTTCCAGATGCTTTTGAAAATCCGCTCGCAGCGCTTCGGCAACGCGCCCACCGCCTACACATACCCGCCAATACGGGTTTAGTGGTTCGCCTTCCTTGCCACAATCGATGGTGATTTCATGGTTGTTGTGCATATCTATGACTCCGCATTGACGCTTCGATTCATTTTGAAGGCAAGCCAAACAATTCTGCTGCTCAGGCTGAGAGGTTTCTCCCGCATCCACTCAACTGAGGCGCATTTGATGAAACCGCTGAAGGGCGCGATTCGGGGCTAGCCCTCTTATTCAGCAGCAGGTTTGCCGGAAGGCGCACTCGGCTTATGCCAGAGCGCCTAGTCACACTTCTTATGAATCCGAAGCAACTGCTTGCTCTGCGACTAATGTGTCCGAATATTTATGGCATTTCACGAGCACGTCGTCGATGTGTATATCTACCGGCACCACGCCCTTACAAATATCCATGACATCAGGACACCGACCCGCAAATCTACAGCCCTGCCGCAGGTACTCTTGTTGTTCTAATTCAGCCAGTGTGACGGTAGTAGTCCAGCGCTTTGTGGGATCTGCCTGCGGGATGGAATCGCGCAGAAGCCTTGAGTAAGGATGCCGTGGATTCATCAGCACCTGTTCCACAGTCCCCATTTCAACAATGTTGCCGCGGAACATGATGGCAATCCGGTCACTGACGTAATAAGCCGTCGCCAAATCGTGCGTAATATAGAGGATGCTTACGCCTAGTTCATCCCTGAGCTGTTTGAATAAGTTGACAATCGACATGCGTAGGGACGCATCGACCATTGAAACCGGCTCATCAGCAATAATCAGTTTCGGATCGGTGAGAAGTGCCCGCGCGATGGAAATGCGCTGAAGCTGCCCGCCCGAAAATTCATTAGGGTATTTCCCGGCGAATTCCTGATAGGTCAAGCCTACCAGACGCAGCTTTTGATCGATCCGATCAATGGCTTCTTGTTTTGTACTGGCGAGACGATAGTTCCGTACGGTTTCGTGAAAATAGGAATCGACTGTACGCAGCGGGTTGAATGTGCTGAATGGGTCCTGGAAGATCGCTTGCACCCCTTCGGTGATCCAAGCCTTCTCCTTACGGGTATGCAGTTTTCCGTTGTGGTATATCGCCCCGGAAGTGGCTTCTTCAAAACCGAGGATAATCTTCGCTGTGGTCGTTTTGCCACAGCCACTTTCGCCTGCCAGCGTGAAGATTTCGGCTGGTTTGATATAAAAGCTGATATTGTCTACGGCGGTCAGTGTGATCCGGGCGATCAAACTGCCTTGAGAGTACCGCTTGGTCAGATTGTTGACCTCAAGTAGTTTATCCATGTCGTTCCCCTTCCTCCACTAGCCAGCAGGCGACTTTATGATTTTCATCCACTTGAGAAAAGTCTGGCATTTTCTGGCGGCAAATATCTTTGACGTGTGGGCAACGCGGATGGAAGGGACAACCCGTCGGCACATCTGCTAAGGATGGCGGGCTGCCGGGCACGCTGTCTCGCATGGTCTTATCGCCGAATTTAGGCAGCGAATTGATCAGGAACTGGGTATAGGGATGCACCGGCTCCGCAAATATCTTCTCGGTGGGAGCCTCTTCAACGATCTTCCCGGCATACATGATGCCAATCCGGTCAGCAACGTTGGCGTGTACGCCCATATCGTGCGTAACCAGAATAATCGTATTCTTCAGATTCTGCTGAATCTCCTTCAACATCTGGATCACGCCGCGCTGCACCACCACATCCAGCGCCGTCGTCGGCTCATCGCCGATCATAATGCGCGGATTCAACGAAGCTGCCAGTGCAATCGTGACACGTTGTCGCATTCCACCTGATAACTGGTGAGGGTAAACGTCGAGGACATTTTGGGGTAAGCCCAGATCTAGGATTCGCTTGTGAGCCAATTTGAGGATTTCTTCGCGGCTACGTCCGTTGACATGGCTGCCAATGAAGTCCTCGAAAGTTCCTTTTATTTTGAGCACTGGATTGAACACACTCATCGAACCTTGCGGAATGTACGAGATGTACTCCATACGCAATTTTCGATTTTCTTCAGCGCTCAGGCTGGTGACATCCACCTCATCGGAATTGATACGATAATAAATCTTGCCGTCAATGAGCCGTAGAGGGGGGGTAATCTCGTTGAAAAGGGTCTTCAACAGTGTAGTTTTACCACAACCGCTTTCGCCCGCGATGCCGTAAATTTCGTTTTCGTAAATCTCCAAGTTGACGCCGTTTACGGCTCGAACAACCTTTTTTGTGCCTTGCATCTCAAGAACATAGAAGGCTTGCAGGTTTTCGGTTCGTAGGATAACTGCCTTCTTTTCTGCCATGTGTTTGTCTCCTACGCTCCAACCCGCTGGATGCGCGTGCGAGGATCAAGGTATTCGCTGATGCTGACCGAGAGCCAGTACAGCGCAAAGAACATGAAAAGCGACAAGATCACCGGCGTCAAAATCCACCACCAGCGCCCTAAGAGGATAGACTGGGAAAAGTACGCCCAGTTGAGCATCGTCCCCAGAGTGGGAATGTTGAGATTGACCAATCCAAGGAGAGCGAGTGTGATCTCCAACCCAATCGCAAATGACATATTGTTGATTAAGGTCGAGAAGATCAACGGCGTGGCAAAGGGCATATATTCCTTCAATACCAGTTTGATTGTCCCCGTCCCCGAAAGAATGGCAGTCTTGGTGAACTCTCGCTCACGCAGGCTTAGAACCATCGAGCGGATCAGGCGTGCGTCCCATGCCCAACCGAAGGCGGCGAGCATCAATCCTAGCACCGCCAGATTCATGTGTTGCCGCACCATCATGGCTATCATGATGAAGATCAGGAAGAGCGGGATGACCAGCAGGCTATCGCCTAAAAATGTCAGCACCCTATCAATCGCCCCCCCTTTATATCCGGCAACCATCCCAACGAGGATGGCGATTATCCTCGAAACCAATGCGGAGATGAGGGAGATGATTAACGAATTGCGTACTGCAAACGTAGCCTGCCAGAAGATATCCTGCCCGTTCGAATCGGTGCCAAGGATATATTCAGCCGACGGTCTCAAGTCTC
>DATGQJ010000749.1:0-5713 GCA_035304265.1 Oceanobacillus sp. | reverse complement strand
ACCAACCCGACCAACTTCTGCGCCCTGCTAGGACGCTAACTCACGGCAGTTGAATAACCCGATATGCCTGATCCAGTTGTTCTATCTGCCTTGCAAGCAATTCCGAATCGCCATTGTTTATGACAACTACTCTCCGCTTTCCAAGCGCCGCAACGTAATCGGAAACCGTAATCTGCTGGGTTTCCGCAAATGGCGTTGACATCACCAATACTGCCGCATTCTCTGGTGGCAAATCTGCGGCTTGCTGTGCAAACACGTGCTCTCGCCATTGGCTATCGGTGACATGGGCGTGGGCTTCGCTGGTGTGCCGTAAAGCCACAAAGCCGCCCTGTACGGCGATGATTCCAATAACAAGAACGCTCACGGAAAGGCGCGGCGAAATCGCGCGAATGCGGTTCAGGCGTTCAATGCCAAGCGCAATCAACGGCGCGATGGCGGGAACCGCCGTCATATAGCGAATGAAAAGCGGTGCGGATGCCCAGATCACGCCGCCGAAAATCGTGGTTAAGGGCAAGTATAACAGAATGACGATGTGGCGTTCGTCCCGCCAATGACGCAGCGCAACGAATACTCCGAT
Organism: Oceanobacillus sp.; assembly: GCA_035304265.1. GTDB lineage: Bacteria > Chloroflexota > Anaerolineae > Aggregatilineales > Phototrophicaceae > Flexifilum. Next base: position 5,136 of record DATGQJ010000749.1, on the reverse strand, counting down.
TGTAAAGGCGAGCAGGGCGGGGAGTTCAAGCAGGTGCGTTTCGCTCAACCAGAACGGCGATACATCCGGCTGATTGACCCACGCGAGAATCGAACGGATCGCATTCGTTTGCCAGTCGGGGGGAAGCTCAATTGGGCGCGTATTGCCGCTGATGGAAAGTCCTGCAACCAGCATCGGCGCGAAGCGGGGGAGCGAGAGCAGCACCATTGGCAGGATGAGCCAGAGAATCTCTCCATGTGATTTCAGCCGCTTACAGTCTGTTGGTGATTTTGCTGTTCGTGTGAATAACCAATAGACCAGCATCAGCACCAGCAGCAACCGCGCACCCTGATAGAAATATTGCGCTGTTCCTGCCAACATGCCCGCCAGAACGTAATCCCCTCTGAAGCCTGTGTGTCTTGCCCGCGTCAGAAAGACGAGCGCCAGCATTGCAAACAGGGGATCGATCAGATTGTTGAGCGCGAATTGGCTGAAGTGAACGTGCGCCGGATAGGTCGCAAGAAAGGCAGCGGCGATAAGCCCTGTACGTCGTGACCACCATGTTCGCCCCAACATATATATCGCCGGAATGCTCAGGGTAGCAAACCCCAAAGGGACGAGCCGCGCGGCAAAGGTCGTTTGCCCGAATAACGCCATTGCGCCTGCCATGAGCCACGAAGTGGTAACGGGCATGGCGTTGTGTCCGGGGGCAAACAGCGGAATACCTTGTCCATGCAGAATATCGGAAGCGTGAGCGGCAAAACCGATTTCGTCGATGATGAAGGGTAATTCACCGAGCGTATGCAGACGCAGCCCGAATCCAAGTAGCGTGATTACGACAATTGACCCGTAATGGCTGATTGATCGGTGAGCGTGGCTGCGTGGACGATGTTCGCGTGCTGCCAGCCACAGACCGCCTACCATGCCGAGCCACAGGGCGATTTGAATAGTTGTGTTGGTCGGCGGAAAGGGGAGTGATTGCGGTATATAGACGCCTTGGCTGTTCAACTGCGCCCACTCGGTAGGGGCAAACGACCACCTGATGGTGATCAGTGTGAGCACAGCCGAACAGCCAACCGCAAAGCTGAGAGCGAAAGCAGATTTGGATGTTTCCAATATTCGTGCTGCTGAGGTCAGCGCAGCAGTTCCGGTATCTGCTCTGGATTATCGGCGACACGGACGCCCGCTTCGCGCAGCGCGTTCATTTTCTCTTCCGCCGAGCCTTCGCCGCCTTCGACAATCGCGCCCGCGTGACCCATGCGTGTACCGGGCGGGGCGCTGCGTCCAGCGATAAACGCGGCAACAGGTTTGGTCATTTTCGATTTGATGTACTCGGCAGCATCGATCTCGGCACGTCCGCCGATTTCACCGATCAGCACGATCTTCTCAGTTTCAGGATCGTGCTCGAACATTTCCAGCACTTCGATGAAGTTCGTCCCCGGAACCGGATCGCCGCCGATGCCGATGCAGGTCGATTGACCCATGCCCGCCTGCGTCAGCGCATAGATCACTTCGTAGGTCAGCGTGCCACTCTTGGAGACGACGCCCACCGGACCCGGCGTTGCCACGTAACCGGGAATGATGCCGACCTTGACGCGATACGAAGGCGTGAGAAAGCCGGGACAGTTCGGTCCGATCAGGCGGCTTTCGGGGTGTTGCTTGAGATAAGCCGATACCTTCATCATATCCATGATGGGAACCGGGTCGCTGATGCAGACGGTCAGCTTAATTCCGGCGTCAATCGCTTCGTACATGGCGTCGGCTGCGCCGGGACCGGGCACGTAGATGATACTGGTATCCGCGCCGGTGGCTTCCACCGCGCTTTTCACGGTGTCGAACACGGGGACGCCGTCTACCCATTCGCCGCCTTTACCCGCGCGGACGCCGCCCACCACTTTCGTGCCATATTCCAGCATCAGCTTGGTTTGAAAGCGTCCTTCGCGTCCGGTGATACCCTGTACGATCACCGCTGTGTCTTTGTTGCCGAAAATCGCCATTATTGCAACCCTTTCTTCGCTGCTTCAACTGCCATGCGTGCCGCTTCGGTCAGCGAAGATGCGCCGTTAAGATTGGGAATACCGGAGTTGTTGACCAGTTCAATGCCTTCTTGCGCGTTCGTGCCGACCAACCGAATCACCATAGGCACGTTCGGTTTGATTTCATCGTAAGCCGTGAGCAAGCCGCGTGCGACTTCGTCACCGCGCGTGATGCCACCGAAGATGTTGAACAGCACCGCTTTGACGTTGGGATCGGAAAGGATGATCCGCAGCGCCGCCGCCACGCGGTCTGCCTGTGCGCCGCCGCCGATGTCGAGGAAATTGGCAGGTCCGATGCCATCCTTTTCGCCGTAGAGCTTTACCATGTCCATCGTCGCCATGGCAAGACCCGCGCCGTTGACCATGCAGCCGATTTGACCGTTGAGCTTCACGTAAGCGATACCCGCTTCACGCGCCAGCGTTTCCGCCTCTGCTTCGGCGGAAGTATCGCGCAGCGCCGCGAGGTCTGGATGGCGTGAAAGCGCGTTGTCGTCGATGACCATCTTGCCATCCAGCGCGACCAGTTGGTTTTCACGTGTGATGACGAGGGGATTGATCTCGGCGAGTGTGGCGTCGCTTTCGACGTAGCATTTCCACAGCGCCAGCGCGATTTTGCTGAAAGCATCCCAGTGTTCACGGGGGAGATTGATTCCGCTGGCGACGTTCATGGTTTGGTAGTGGTGAAGTCCCAACAGCGGGTTGATGTGTTCGCGGATAATCGCCTTCGGATTCTCTTTGGCGACAATCTCGATTTCGACACCGCCTTCTGAAGAGGAAATCAGCACAGGCTGGGCAGCGGAGCGATCATTGACGATACCGAGATAGATTTCCTTCTCAATGTTCGCCGCCGGATCGACCAGAACCCTATGAACGGTTAGCCCCTTGATGGTCATGCCCAGAATGTTGTTTGCGTGTTCGCGGGCTTCTTCCGGTGTTTTTGCCACCTTCACGCCGCCCGCTTTACCGCGTCCTCCGGCAAGCACCTGCGCCTTGACGACGGCTGCGCCACCCAACTCACGGGCGATCTCTGCGGCTTCTTCAGGCGTCGTCGCGGTTTTTCCTATCGGAACGGGGATGCCGTATTGTGCAAATCGCTGTTTTGTCTGGTATTCATGTAGATTCACCGAGTCCCCTCCGAATGATTGTTAAGTACGGAACAAACGCGCATAGTATAGCGCCATATGTGGCGATTCTTGAAATTCGCCTGTTACAGAATCTCAATTTTCTGTTTGACAATCGAAACGTGCGGAAAGTTCGTCTCAATCCAGTTTAGGATGCTGGTTAGCATCTGGTCGGCGTGGGGTGTGGCATTGGTCACAACCGCGACGGCGATCTGTGCCGACTGCCATACATCCTGATAATCGACCTCCGCTGCCGAAGCATTAAACGTGTTTTGAATGCGTTTGAGCAGCGATTGAAGAATACTGCGTTTTTCTTTGAGCGAACTGACTCCCGGCAGGTACAAATCGAGCGTGCAAAGTCCAATAATTGCGTTTGACATCATTAATTATGCGCGAACTGCGCGACTGAAAATATCGGTTGCCTGACCAGTATATAGGAGAAGGGTCTGGCTTGGTAGACAGAAGAAAGTGGTCTGTGGTAGACTGACTGAAGTTTATCCACAGTAATACTTTTGCCGCCAACGGAGAATCACGTGCATGGCGCGTGTGGTATGCATTGAAGACGAGCCGGATATGATTGAACTCATGCGCCTGTTGCTGATGCGGCAGGGCTTTGAGGTCATTGGTGCTCGTGGAGGGAAAGAGGGAGTTGAACTGGTAGAAAAAAATCTGCCAGAACTCATTCTCCTTGATATTATGATGCCTGATCTGGACGGGTGGGAAGTATATGACCATCTGAAGCAAAACCCGAAAACGCGGGATATTCCAGTGATCGTCGTCACCGCGCGAGCACAAACAGCGGAGAAACTGGCTGCGCTGGATAAAGAAGGGGTAGACGATTACATCGTTAAGCCTTTCGGTCCGGGACAGTTGATGGAAAGTATTCAACGGGTTTTAGGGCGCAAGCCATAAATGTAGTAAACTGAGATATTGATTTTTGCCGCACCGCTTGGGAGAAGCCAATGAAGGGAACACGCGCATTCCATATCCTGTTCGTGTTGTTGGTGTCGTCTATGATATGGGCGACAGCACACGCTCAGGGAGGCAATCTCCTCACCAATCCCGGATTTGAACCTCCGTTTCAAACATTGTCAGGCGATCCGCCGCGTGTGGTCGCGCAGGGATGGACGCCGTGGCATATCACGGGTGCTGGTGGCTCTTTTTCCGAACTCATTCAGCCTGAATACTATGCTGCCTCTGATGATACGAACGGACTTGGCATTCCGCGTATCCGCAGTGGCAACGATGCCCAGCAATATTTCACCTTTTTTGCGACACATTCGGGCGGTGTTTACCAGCGCGTGACTGGTGTTACCCCCGGAACGAACTATCGTTTTGAGATTTATGCCTACGTTTGGTCAACCAATCTTGACGATGTGAACGTGAGCGCAGAGCCGGGTGGGGTGGTCATGCAGGTCGGTATCGACCCCATCGGCGGCACGGACCCCAACAGCGCCAGTATCGTCTGGTCTGCGGCGGGCAGCCCGCAGTACGACAGTTACGTTCCCTACCAAGTCACCACGATTGCGCAGGGAACTGCCGTTACTGTGTTCGTGCGCTCGACGGTGAGCGCCCCCGTGAAGAACAACGTGATTTATCTCGACGATGCTTCACTAACGGTTGCCGACGGAACGCCAGTTGCAGGTGTGAACACACCAACGCCGACGGTGGTGCCGCCGACCACGCCACCAACAGCGACGCCGACGACGGCAGTTCCAACGGTTGCTCAACCAACAGATGTACCGCCAACCGACGCTCCACCGACGACAGAGCCGCCAACGGCGGAACAGCCCACTGATGTTCCACCGCCGACGGAAGTACCGCCAACCGAAGTCGTTCCAACAGAAGTACCGCCAACCGAAGTTCCACCGACGGAAGTTCCGCCAACCGCGACGTTTACCTTTACGCCGCAGCCAACCGCGACTGGTCCTACGCTGACGCCTTCGCCAAGCCCGACGGTGGATCGCGGTCAGTTCCCCGGCACGATTGTTCATACGGTG
>DATGQJ010000748.1:0-3060 GCA_035304265.1 Oceanobacillus sp. | reverse complement strand
TGCTTGAACGCCCCGCCGTGAATCGTGAGTTCGGTATCACTGTGCCGTTCGATTTCGATACCAAGCGCCCGCGCCGCCCGCAGTGAGGCTTCCGTATCCCCTGCGGGAAGCCACCCACGCACGTGCGTCGTCCCGTCCGCCATTGCGCCGAAGAAGACCGCGCGGTGCGAAATCGACTTATCGCCCGGCACAATCGTCGTGCCGTGTAATGGGTTTCCCGGCTGTACTAAAAAGCAATCTTGCGCCATTGTCTTTTGCGCCTTTCTTTGCGTCAAATTTTGGGTTCTACTTTCATCCCGTTCGCCCACGCCAGCCGTGCCTCGCGCACAGGCGCAAGCAGTTCTACCAGTTTGCCGTTTTCTTCCGAAATCAGCCGCGCCTCGATCATGGCAAGCTGCATACGGAACAGCGCCAGCATGGTTGCCACCGCTTCGGTGTTGGTGCTCAAGATGTCGTACATCATATCCAGATCGCTTGCCGCCAGTCGTGACATATCACGGAAGCCGCCCGCCGCAAGCCGCCACACCGAGTCGTCCTTCTGTCCTTCCTGCGCGACGGTTGCGACCAGTGCCGCACTCAGCAAATAGGGCAGATGGCTTATCGCGGCAACCACCCGATCATGCTTGTGGGCGTCCATTTCGATAGGCACTGCGCCAAGCGCATCCACCAGCGCCAGCGCCCGCAATCGCCCCGCCGGAGTCGTGCGCCGTGTTGGACATAACACAAACGGGCGATTCTGATAAAGCGTCGCGTCGCTCGCCTCGATGCCGCTGGATTCCTTGCCCGTTATCGGATGACCACCCACAGCATGAACGCCGATGGGCAGCGTGCCGAGCGCCTGACAGATGTCCTCTTTGGTGCTGCCAATGTCGATCAGCAGCGTGTTCGAGCGCAAGTACGCGCCGATTCGCCCCTTCACCAGCGCGATAATCACCTGCACCGGCGCGGCGAGGATGACCACATCAGCCTCAGCGACACCTGCCCGTAGATCGTCGGTAGCGACATCTACAATCTGACGTTCACATGCATAAGTCCGGGTCTGCGGGTTAAGATCGATTCCGGTGATCCTCTCGGCAAATGGGCGCAGCGCCAGCGCCAGCGATCCCCCCATCAATCCTAACCCGACAATGGCGAGATTCCGCGCCCGAAAACCGCCCGCAGTCCCGCCGCTAAAGCCATCCTCCGACATTACGCCATCCGTCCTACCGCTTCTGCCACGCGGCGCACGCCATCCATCATCTTCTTGAATCCGTCGAAGTCAAGGCTCTGCCGCCCGTCGCTCATCGCCTGAGCGGGACAAGGGTGTACTTCCACGATCAGACCGTCCGCACCCGCCGCCACTGCTGCCATCGCAATCGCCGGAACGAACTCAGAGTAACCAACCGCGTGGCTCGGATCGGCGATCACCGGCAGATGAGAGCGCGACTTTAACACCGGAATCGCGTTGACATCGAATGTGTTGCGCGTGTACTTTTCGAACGTGCGAATGCCGCGCTCGCACAACATCACCCGATTATTGCCATGCGAGAGGATGTATTCGGCGGACATCAGCATATCTTCCATCGTGTTCGCCATGCCGCGCTTGAGCAGCACCGTATGCTGGCTCTCGCCCACCTTATGCAGCAGCACGAAATTCTGCATATTCCGTGCGCCCACCTGCAATACGTCGGCATATTCCGCCACCATCGGCACCAGCGCCGGGTCCATCACTTCGGTCACAATCGGCAGTCCGGTGCGCTCACGCGCTTCCGCCAGCCATTGCAATCCCTTTTCCCCATGCCCCTGAAAGCTGTAAGGAGACGTGCGCGGCTTGAACGCGCCACCACGCAGCGCGGTGGCACCTGCCTCTTTCACCGCGCAGGCGATCTCGATAGTCTGTTCGCGGCTTTCTACCGAGCAGGGTCCCGCGATCACCAGCACCTTCTTCCCGCCAGCCTTCGAGCCGTTCAAAGAAACCAGTGTATCATTTGGGTGGAAATCGCGGCTGGCGAGCTTATACGGGGACGAGACGCGCATCACCCGGTCAACACCTGACATTGTGCTGTAGTTGTCTTCGCGCAACGGCGTCGGGCTTTCCCCCACCAAGCCGATGATGGTGTACGACTCACCCTCGGATAAGTGCGCTTCGTATCCATCGGCTTTCACCCGCGCCACTACGTTAGATATATCCTGAGTTGTTGCAGTGCGTTTCATGACGACGATCATCATGCCTCCTCATTCGTCTGCAAAATCACTTTATTGTCAGGGTACAAATCTGGGCGCAGCGCCAGCGCCCCTTCCATATAAATGTGGCGAATTTCATCAAGTCTTTTCGGCGTATTCCAGTGAATCAGAATGCGTATGCAGCGCGGCATTCCTTCGGGATGATCGATCTCCTGACAGCCGAGCAGTGCCGTCCGTCGCCAACCGATGTCTCGTGCCGCTTTCGCCGGATAACACGCATTTAAATCCGGTGTTGTCGTGAAGATCACACTGGCAACATCCTCCTCATCGATGTCATTCTCCCGAATCATGGCTTCGAGTAATTGTCGTGTGGCGCTCAAAATCACTTCCGGTGAGTTCTCCTCCACCGTCGTTGCGCCTCTAACGCCGCGAAACTTCATCATGCGTTTCCCCGTCCTCCGCGAGTAAAGTAAATAAAAAAGGCGCGGAGCGTATGCTCTGCGCCTTGAATGCACCCGGTTATTCCGACTACTTCGCAGTAGGCAACGCCCGACCCTCGACTATGTCGCCGCTAAAGTAGTAGTAATAGTAGTAGCGGTTGGGTTGGATGTTGCTATTCACGAAACAGTCCTGAACACCTCAGTTCTCTAGTCGCAGAGCATAACACGATTTTGGAAACGCTGTCAACGGCTTTGAAGAAGTCGAAAGTGAAAAGTTCAAAGTTTGAAGAGAACTTTTACACTTTCATCTCAGTCCTTCTAGGTTCTGTTGACATTTGAACAAAATAGGCTAAGGTTGTCGGATGACAACCGTGAGATTAAGCGATGAACAGTGGACGAAGGTTCGGGAATTTCTGAAACAAGACCCGAATGCCTATGTGGGAAACGAGGCCGAATG
>DATGQJ010000747.1:0-6088 GCA_035304265.1 Oceanobacillus sp. | reverse complement strand
CTGGCGTTGGGCGTGGATTCTGGTTGCCAGTTATTTCTTTTACGCCTACGGACACGGCGAATACCTCTGGATTATCCTGCTCACCACCACCGTCGATTACACCGTCGCCCGCCTGATTCACCGGACGAAAAACCCGCGAAGCCGCAAACTGCTCTTGCTGGTCAGCATCACGCTCAATCTCAGCATCCTGTTCGCCTTCAAGTATTTCGACTTCTTCAACAACTCACTCGCGGCGATTTCGCAGCAACTGGGGTTGCCATATGCAGTTGGCGGGTTGTCGCTGGCGCTCCCCGTCGGCATCTCGTTCTATACCTTCCAGTCGATGGCATATACGATTGACGTGTACAGGCGCAAGATTCCCGCGGAGAACCATGCGGGTGTCTTCGCCGCGTTCGTCGCTTTCTTCCCGCAGTTAGTGGCAGGACCAATCGAACGCGCCCCGCACATGCTGCCGCAGTATCGCCAGCGTTTCCGCTTCAACGAGGAACGCACCGTCGAGGGAATGCGCCGGATATTGTGGGGCTTTTTCAAGAAAATAGTGATCGCCGACAGACTGGCGATCTACGTGAATGGGGTCTATAACTCGCCCTACGAGTACAGCGGCTTCCCGCTGATTGTGGCGACGCTTTTCTTTGCCTTTCAAATTTACTGCGATTTTTCCGCCTACAGCGACATCGCAATTGGCACGGCGCGGATCATGGGCTTCGACCTGATGGAGAATTTCCGCCAGCCCTATTTCGCCCGCTCAATCCGCGAGTTCTGGGCACGTTGGCACATCTCCCTGTCTACATGGTTCCGGGATTATCTGTACATTCCGCTTGGTGGAAACCGCGTGCCCTTTCCGCGCCACCTGCTCAACCTTTTTATCGTCTTTCTGGTCAGCGGGCTGTGGCACGGCGCAAGCTGGACGTTCGTGATCTGGGGGGCGCTGCATGGTTTGTTCGTGGTAGGCGAAGCCATCTGGGAACGAATCAAACAGCCTTCCCATTCGCCCGTAGGGGCGCACCTGCCCCCTTCTGAGCAGGGCAGACACACAGGTCTGCCCCTACGGAATAGCTCCTGGACGGCGGGTTTACGCATCATCCTGACCTTTGCCGCCGTATGCTTCGCGTGGATATTCTTCCGCGCCAACAGTTTCAACGATGCGGCATACATCGTGACCCATCTATTCGCGTTCGGGCAACCGGGCGGGTTGACCGATCCGTTCGCACCCGGCTTGTTGGGTAATCACGCCGAGTTCTTCATCTCGTTTGGTCTGATCGCGCTGCTGCTGATCGTCGATGCGCTGGACGCAAAAGTGGGCTTGAACAACCTGTTTCGTGTCAGTCCCGCCGCGCTGCGCTGGGCAGTGTATTACGTCGCCGGAAGCGCGGTAATCTTCTCCGGCTTATACGGTTCAGGCGCACAGGAGTTCATCTATTTTCAGTTTTAAGCTGCGCTCCTTCCTGCTCAAAATCATCGTCTTCACCATCCCGTTCGCCATTCCGTTTCTGCTGCTGACCGGATTTCTGGTGTATACAGGTGAGGCAATGCCGTTGAGTCAGGTGGTTCAGATACAGATGGGCGAAGAACCGGTACTCTACCGCCCGCGCTTCGGCAACCGCGACCCTGAGTACAAGCTGCTGGCGACCAACACCCGCCAACCGGAAGTCGTGGCGGTAGGGTCGTCGCGCATCCTGCAATTTCGCTCAGTGTTCTTCAATCGCAACCGGCAGGAGTTTTATAACGCCGCCGGTCCCGCATGGCAGCTTGAGCACGTGATCTGGTTGATCGAAAATCTGAATTACGCGCCACGTGTGCTCATTGTCAGCCTCGATCACCCGTGGTTCAACGATGCCTACCCCGGCGATCCGTTTCAGCCGTCGCTTGAGCCAACCAGCGACTTCGATCACATTTTCATGGTCAACCGCAGTGTCATGCAGTCGATACTGGACGGCGAACCGCTCGACATTCGGGAAATGCTGGCGCGGCGCGAACCGGGATATGGTGGGCTGGCGCTCGGTCTGCGTGCCATCCGCGACGGACACGGTTTCCGCAATGACGGCAGCGAGCAATATGGCGATTTTTTTATCGCCCGGCATCTTTACCCGGAAAACGAACGCGCCCGCCACCTGAGCCTGCTCGAAAACGGACAGGACATGTATGTACGCGGCAGCGAAGTTTCGGAGAGCGCATTACAGCAGGTAGAAGCATTGCTCCAATACTGCGACGAGCGCAATATCTTCGTCATCGGCTTTTTACCTTCTTACATGCCCACGCTCTATCAACAGATGATTGCAGGCGGGCAGCATCAATACGTCGAAGCGCTGCCGGAACGCCTTGCGCCTCTTTTCGAGAATCACGGATTTGCCTTTTTCGACTTTTCGGATGGTTCGGTGCTTCATGCCACCGACGGCGATTTCATCGACGGGTGGCACGCTTCCGAGCGTATGAACCTGCGCCTTTATACGGATATGGTGCGGGCGCTTCCCGATCTACTCGGCGCTTATTCGGACGTTTCGTGGCTTTCATCCACCGATGCCAGCGCCGTCGATACCTTCAACGTCTTCGGCAACCAGTTCTGAAGCCGTTATAATTTGCCCGACTCGAAAGGCAGCAAATGGCTTCTACCGCAACCCTGCTCTACCGCTTACAGGCGATTGACCTCTCCATTTCGCAGCGAAAGACCCGCATTCAGGACATCGACGCTCTCTTAAGCAGCGACGAACGGGTGGCACAGGCACAGCAAGCGTTGGAAGCGGCTGAAAACGCCCTCGCGCCGTTACAGGCACGCGCCCGTGACCTCGACCTTGAAATCAAGAGCATTGCGCAAAAAGTCAAATTGACCGATGAGCATTTGTACAGCGGCAAGGTCAAAAATCCCAAAGAGATGACCGAATTGCAGGAAGAAATCGCCGCGCTGCAACGCCATCAGAGCGCCCTTGAAGACGACCTGCTGGAGACGATGATGCAGGCAGACGACGGCAAAGCGGCGGTGAGCGAAGCGCAAGCAGCGCTGGAAGCAGCAAAGGCAGCGCAGGCAAGCAGCGCGTCCGAATTGCTGGCAAAGAAAAACCTGCTGGAAAAGGAACTCACCGAGTTAGAAGCACAGCGCGAAAAAGCAGCAAGCGTGATTGACGCGGCAGCCCTGCAAACCTACGACGCGCTGCGTCCGCGTAAACGCGGTTCTGCCGTTGCGCTGCTCAACGGCAATAGCTGCTCGATGTGCAATATCGAACAGACATCGGTCATCGTGCAGCAGGTCTGGCAGGGGAAGTCACTGGTCTACTGCGCAAGCTGTGGACGCATTCTGGCGGGGACGGCATAAATTACGTTTCTAATATAGGCAGCCCCACCTGCCGCATGATTTTCAGCGCGTTGGTCGTCGGCGAAGGACCGGGGCGCAGCACGTAATCGAATTCCATCCGCCCATCCAGAACCCGATCCTCGAAATGATAATTGGTGATCTGGTCGAGTTCCTCTTCCAGCTTCACCAGTTCGAGATCGTGCGTGGAGATCACGCCGACGCCGTTTTTGCCCACCAACGCCTGAATGTAGGAACGACTCCCGATCAGTCGTTCGCGGTTGTTCGTCCCCCTGAAGATTTCGTCGATCAGGAAAAACAGCGGCAGCATACTTTCTTCCTCCAACGCGCCGAGCAGTGCCTTCAAACGGCGCACTTCGGCGTAGAAATACGAGATGCCGTCCGCCAGCGAATCACTGACCCGAATGCAGGTGAACAGCCGGAACAAAGCCACGTCGAACTGCGCAGCGATCACGGGTGCGCCCGCATATGCCAGACACAGATTGACGCCAAGCGTGCGCAGAAACGAGCTTTTCCCACTCATATTCGATCCGGTGATAATCGCCACGTCACCCATGCGCTTGATCTCGAAATCATTACACACTCGCTGCGTAATGGGGATCAGCGGGTGTCCGAGCGTCCGCGCTATGAACAACTCCCCTGTCTCCGCAACCTTCGGGAAAACCGCGTCAGGATTGAGATAGGCAAAAGTCGCCAGCGAACTGAGCGCTTCCAATTCCAGCCATACGTCGATCCAGCGAGGCAGCAGCGCCGCCAACGCCTTCCTTTCGCGGCGCAGTTGATAGGCGAAAAACACATCCCACGGAACCACTGCGTTGATCAATCCCCAGAGCACGACATTGTGCTGTAACCCCACCGCCGCCACGATTCGCCTGACGCGCCGCAGTGAAACCGACGGACGCTGTATCAGGATGGGGCTGCACCGCACCTTCAATTCGGGAGTGCTGCTGTAACCAAACGTTTCCAGATGACGAAAGACGCTCCCCGCCTGCTCCAAGACATCCTGCAAGCCCATTGCTTCGCCAAAAAGGGCGCTGCTTTCGCGGTAACGCGCCCCTATCAGCCCCAGATAGACCAGAAACGAAATTGCCCACAGTGCTGGCAGAGCGCCCAATTGGTAGAGAATGAACAACGCTGCGTTGAGGATCGCCAGCCCCGTCAACAGCAGCAGTGTGGATTTCAACCCGCTGTCCTTATCCGGTACTGCCGCCCATGCCAACAAGGGCTGCACCGACCAGCGCCGAACGCCACGCTTCATTGCCAGACGCGCATTCACGCTCAACTTATGGCGAAACGCGGTCAGCGGAATCAGTTCGCGGACGAGGGTTTGACGCGCTTCGATCTGTTCTTTATCCTGAAGTGGTTGCAGCATCCAGTCGCTCAGGCGCAAGCTGCCCTCGCGGGTGGTCGCGCAGTCCAACAACTGATGCAGCGAACGATCTCCCACGATGTCGAGGTCGATAGCAAAGGGGTGTTCCGGCTGCGCGGGCAGGTCGAGTGGCGGAGGAATGTGCGCCCAATCGAGGTTCACCCGCGCAGTTTCTGTCTCGACAATTTCCTGCAAGCGTTGATGCGCGGCGATACTACGCTCGAAGCGACGGTGTACAGCGACCAGCACACCGAAAATGATGAGCGCCAGCAGGATGCTCGCCCATCCTGCCCACGCACTCCACAAAAAGGCGATAAAACTGAGCACGATGCCGCCGAAAAAGGCAGCCACCCGCGCCCACGATAGCCGGATGCTACTTTGTCTTAACGCGGCGATACGACGCTGCAACCGCGCCTGCTGGCGCAGCAATACTTGTTGACGATCCATGCAGAAGCCTCATTATCCGACGAGGCTAGTCTACCAGAAGTTTGAGCCGAGATCAGTGCAGTGGTCCGGTGCTGAGCAGTGTACCACTCGGCAGCGGTGATCCGGTTACCACCGCCAGCACTTGAATACACGCTACCGCCACCATCACCCCCAGCATGATCGTCAGCGCGAAGCGCAGCGGCTTCCACCAACGTCTCGCGAGAGTAGACGCGATCATGTTCCCCCACCTATCCACAACTTCCTAACATAAATATGTCGGCGGTTTGCGGGAAATGGGGTCGTCAGGCGACCTTGATCACTTTTGCCGGTTTGAGGCGTAGCACGATGATGTCCAGTTCCGACCATTCGATGATGGTCTGCTCCACCTTTTCCGCAGGCTCGTAGAGGCGGATCATGTGAATCATCCATTTGTGATTGGGATCGGGTTCTGCGCTGAAAGTGCCTTTGATCATATAACCTTCACCCGCGTCGCCACCCACGACCAGACAGCCTTTCGGATTGGTCTTGATGTAATCCACCTTGCGGGTAGCCCGCTCCGAGATAATCACCACATCGTCGCCGTCCATGGCATACCACACAGGCACGGTATGGGGATACCCCTCTGGATCAACGACGGACATACGCGCAATCAACGGCTTCTGCAAAAGTTCGCGTGCCTGAGGCGTGAACATGACAGCAGTTCCTTTTCCATGCAAGAGTACGCCGTCATTATATGCTGCCTGCGCTTTCCCTGTTACAATTGCCGCGTTTACGTACACTTCCCGGAGCAGAAAAGCATGTCGGTTCAAGTCGCATCACACCTTCAGGCATTAGCTACCATCGAAGGCGTTTACATCGCGCCAATTAAAGCATTCGCGGACGAGCGCGGCGCATTCATGGAAACCTTCCGCAGAGAGTGGTTTCCGGGCGTGAACTGGGATCGCATACAGGGCAACTGCTCGGTGAGCAAAGCGGGCGTGCTGCGCGGG
>DATGQJ010000746.1:0-6286 GCA_035304265.1 Oceanobacillus sp. | reverse complement strand
GACGCCGTGAGCCACGCGCAATGCAGTCGCGGGTTTGGCAAGATTGAGCAATTTGACGAATTCATCACGCACACGCTCAGCCGAAACTTCCCTCAAGCGTTCATTGGCAGCGCGGATGTCGCGCAGCGTTTCAGCCTCGATACGCAGGGAAAATTGCACGCTCTGGCGTACCCCGCGCAGCGCCCGCAGGGGATCGTTGGGAATAGATTGAGAACCGCAGCGCCGCAGCAGTTTCGCTTTCAGGTCATCAATACCACCCAATGGGTCAATGACCAGATTCAAGTCACCGAGTACATCCACCGCAATCGCGTTCACGGTGAAGTCCCTGTCCGACAAGTCGGTGTACAGGTCGCCCCCACGAAACCGCGCAACGTCGAAAATCAGGCGTCCATCCGGCGTTTCAATCAGAGCACGTCCGACATCCCGTTCAGCATCCAGAGGGTAGTATGCTCCGTTCAGGCGGTTGGCAATCGTGCGGGCAAGTTGCATTCCGCTTCCCGACGTTACGAGGTCTACATCTTTGATAGGTCGGCGTAGATAAGCGTCCCGCACTGCCCCGCCGACAATGTAAACCGCGTCCGATACATCGGTGAGTAATTCAGGTAAGTCAAGTACAGGATCGTTCCATGCCAACGAGGTTCCGGGCGATTTGGGAATCAGATCACCCATGATCAATTACCTCGGTCTTCACCACACCGACAAAAGGCAGATTGCGGAATTTTTCATCTAGATCGAGACCGTAGCCGAAAACAAACTTGTCTTCAATCTGGAAACCTGTGTAATCAATCGGGATCGGGATAGTGCGCCGTGAGGGTTTGTCGAGCAGGGTACAGAGTTTCAGGCTTGCGGGTCCTCGCGCCTGCATCACGTCCATCACGAAACGCAAGGTATGCCCACTATCGATGATGTCCTCTACAATGAGAAGATGTTTACCTGTCACGACCTCGCTCAAGTCCATGTCAATGCGCACGTTGCCAGTCGAGGAGCGTCTGCCGCGCCCGTAACTCGACACTGCCAAAAAGTCGATCTCGTGGGGCACGTCGATGTGACGCATCAGGTCGGTTAAGAACATGACCCCCCCCTTCAGAATACAGATCAGAAGCAATCCCTCGACGCCCGCATAATCGGCGGAAATTTCAGCGCCCAATGCCTTCACTCGCGCTTGCAGCGTTTGCTCGTCAATGAGAATTTCCTGCAAATACTTATCGTAGGGATGTGCCATGTCTGTACCTGTTATAGAGATAATTGACCCGCGATTATAGCAGCATCAATGGTAGAATGAAGCCAAAATGCAGTATAGGATGCCATCATTCCGTATTAGGATTTCCCTGTTATGTCACAATCCGTCGTGAAGATCTCGCAACCACGTGATACCGTGCGCGTCACTTTGCCTGACAATCTTGTGCTGGAAGCGCCCGTCGGCACGACCATTGAAGAATTCCTCCGCGCCCACTGCGAACAAGTGCCGGATTATTACACCAGCCCATTCATAGCAGCAATCTTTGATTCTAAACTGCGCGAACTCGCATATCCGGTCAAGCGGGATGCCGATTTAGAGCCGGTGCTGCTTTCGCACAGCGACGGCGGGCGCATCTATCGTCGTTCGCTCGTCTTGCTGCTGGTTACTGCCATCGACGAACTTTGGCCCGGAACCGTGGTCAACGTCAGCTACGCTGTGCCCGATGGCGGATTTTACTGCCTGCTACCGCACCGCGCCCCATTCACCGAGGAAGAACTCGAACGGCTAGAGGCGCACATGCACGCTATCGCCGCCGAAGACAATCCTATCACCAAGCGCACGGTTTCTCTCGAAGAAGCGATTTCCTTGTTTAGCGAACGAGGGGATGAAGACAAAGTACGGCTGCTGGAACAACGCACTCGCAATGGGCTTGTGCTCTATACCTTGCGCAATCGCTCCGACTACTATTTCGGATACATGGTTCCTTCCACGGGTTACCTGAAATACTTCCGCTTGGTGAAAATGCCGAACGGCTTTATCTTGCAGTATCCCACTCGCGAGGATACGACGCTACCGGAGATCATTCCCAACACCACCAAGATCGGTGCTGTGTTTGAAGAAGCGGAAGAATGGTTGCAGCGCATCGGCGTTGAAGACATCGGACGGCTGAACCAAATCGTTCGGCAGGATCGGATTCAGGAATTGATCCTTGTGAACGAGGCGCTACACGAACAGCAAATCGCCCGCTGTGCCCGCGCGATTTACGATGCGCATCATGAACGAGGTCTGCGGTTGGTCATCATCGCGGGTCCGTCATCCTCCGGCAAGACCACGTTCTCTAAGCGGCTTGCACTCCAATTACTCGCGCATGGTCTGCGTCCGTTCACGCTGGAATTGGACAATTACTTCTTAGATCGCGAACTCACACCGAAAGACGAAGAAGGCAACCTTGACTTCGAGGCGTTGGAAGCGATTAACCTGCCGCTGTTCAACACGCAGCTTCTACAGCTTATTCAGGGCGTAGAAGTCCAGTTGCCACGCTTCGACTTTGTGCTCGGAAAAAGCGTGGAAGGTCCCATCGGCAAGCTCACCGACAACCAGATTCTCATCATCGAGGGGATTCATGGGCTGAACCCCACACTCGTCACCAAGATTCCGCCGGAAAAGATTTTCCGAATCTATGTGTCCGCCCTCACGCAGTTGAACGTGGATGCGCACAACCGCGTTTCGACAACCGATGTACGAATGCTCCGGCGCATCTGCCGTGACGCCGTTCAGCGAGGACACAACGCTACCGCAACCATCACCCGGTGGCCCAGCGTTCGACGCGGTGAAAAACGCAACATTTTCCCGTATCAGGAAAACGCAGACGTGATGTTCAACTCGGCGCTCACCTACGAACTGGCGGCGCTGCGTCCGTTGGTCGAGCCGTATCTGCTACAGGTCGAGCCGGATACTCGTCCTTACATTGAGGCAAATCGCCTGCTCTCGTTCTTGCGCTGGGTGCAGCCACTGACGCCACAGCAGATGGCGCTGATTCCTGATACCTCGCTTCTGCGCGAGTTTATCGGCGGGTCTATCCTGCAAAACTACCAACCCGGCGATTTGAAGACAAAGGATATATAAATCCTGTAACATCAGAATCAAGAAATGCCCCTTAGAATGCATTTAGTGATCAATCCCGTTTATGGGTGAAGTCTTTATGGGGCATAAACTCGCCATCGACTTTGGCACCACCAACAGCGTTATCGCCCGGTGGAATGAAGAAACGGCTGCGCCTGAACTGGTCAGCCTGCCGGTAATTGGTACGGGTACACAGGGCGAATTACCTCCGGTTGTACCCTCGCTGCTTTACGTTCATGATGGGCAATCGGGCAAGATTTCCATTGGGCAGGAAGTGCGGAATCAGGGATTGGACAACCAGAAGGACAACCGTCTGTTTCGCAATTTCAAGCGGGGCATCGTCGCCACGCCTGCGCCCGAACCACGTTTGGTCGATAATGCACCATGGGGCGATTCAACAGCAGGACAGCATTTCGTCCACCGCCTGATCAAATCGCTGCCACACTCGCTCGACGAGATTGAACAACTGGTATTGACCGCCCCTGTCGCTTCGTTTGAGGGGTATCTCGCGTGGCTCAACGGCGTTGTCGATGATCATGCGCCGGACAAAATTCGCATCGTCGATGAATCGACGGCGGCGGCGCTCGGCTACATGGTCACAAAACCCGGTGCAATCGTGCTAGTGTTCGATTTCGGCGGCGGCACGCTGGATATGTCGCTGGTAGAACTGCCGGAAAGCCGCGAACATACGGGCGGCTTCTTGAGGCGGTTGCTGCGTGGCAACGCCAGCAAACACACTGCCCGCGTGATCGCCAAAGCCGGGCGGGTAATCGGGGGAAGCGATGTCGATCAATGGCTGCTCGGCGAAGTGCTGAAGCGCACAGGGGTGACAACCAAAGACCTCGGCGCAAACTACGCCCGGTTATTGACTGAATGCGAACGCGCCAAGATCGCCCTCTCCACTTCGGAAAGTGAGACGATTCGTTTTGAGGCGGCTTCCAAATCCTATGAAGTGCCGATCACGCGAGAAGAGTTGGAACAATTGCTGGAAAGCAACGGTTTCTATTCCTCTCTTCGCCGCGTGGTCGATAAAGTGATGCACGTCGCACGACAGCGCGGCATCTTCAAAGAGGATATTCATTACGTGCTGCTGGTTGGTGGCACGTCACTGATGCCGTCGGTGCAAAACACGCTCAAACAATATTTCACCGATCTTGCCGTCCGCGCCGATAAACCCTTTAGCGCCGTTGCCGAAGGCGCATTGTTGGTTGCAGCGGGCTACGGTCTGGAAGATTACCTCGCGCACAGCTACGGACTGCGCCATCTCGATCCCGCCACTGGCGAACATCAATACGACGAAATCATTCCGATGGGAAGCCGCTACCCCACCGAGTCGCCAGTGGAAGTTTTGCTCGGCGCAGCGCACGATGTACAAACCGAAGTTGAATTCGTGGTCGGCGAAATCGACACCGATTCCGTCGCCATGATTGAAGTGAAATACGAAGATGGGCAGGCGGTTTTCGTCGCACAGGCGAATTCCAGCGAACAGCAGATCGTCCCCCTGAATGAAGACAGCGCGGTGCTGGCAAAACTACTGCCCCCCGGCGTGGCAGGCGAAGACCGCCTGAAAGCAGCATTCAGCGTGGACGAGCGGCGTCAGTTACGCTTGACCGTAACCGATCTACATACCGAAAAACTGCTGCTGGAAGACGTAATTGTCGCCACCCTGCACTGAGGAATTTAGTAATGACAACTAAGACAACTGGACGTGAACCCCGACTTTCTGTCCATACCTCCAGCAACGGGCGTGGTGAGCGCAAACTGTCGCTGCGGCGGCTTGCAACCATGCTCAACGTGCTCCCCGCAGAAGCAGTGTCGCTGGACGCAGCACGAGAAATGCTGAAGAACGAAGAATTTTACGTGCGCTACAACGCTGCGAAAATGCTCAGTCGGCGTGGGGATCGTGAAGCCCGCCTGATCATGCAAGAGGTGCTGACCACTGGTGAAGCGCCATCCCGCGCCAGCGTAGCCCGTCATCTCTACGGCTTTTCGTGGTTCTCTGCCGAGCCATTGATACGACAGGCGTTGCAGGATGAGGACAACCGCGTGCGCGAAGGCGCGGTTTATGCACTGTGCGACTTGCGCGAACTGAACGCCTACCAACTGCTGGTCGAAGTGCTGCGGGATGCCGACGACGATTTACGGATGGCGGCGGCGTGGGGTTTGCGCGATTGTCAGGATAGCGCCGCCGGCCCGGTGCTGGAAATGGTTTTGAAAGCTGAAGACCCCGAAGTGCGTATCAAGGGTTTGGAAGCATTGGGCGCAAACGACACGCCCGAAGCAATGCCCGTCGTCCGCGAAGCCATGAACGACCCTGATCCTGAAGTCAAATATGCAGCAACGCTCAGCCTGCTTGAACTCGCGGGCGAATCGTGGCTGCGAGAGCTTTCCGGGATCATCGGGCGCACCAGCGGCGTGACTCGTCAACAGGTATTGCGCGGCTTTTTCCACGCGACCAATTACCTAAAAATCGACGTAGCGAACACCAAAGCGGCTGACTTGATGATTGACGCGCTCGAAACCGCGCTGCTGGACGATATGCCCGAAGTGCGCCTCGCCGTCGCGTGGCCCCTCGCATGGATGCGACACGAGCGCACGCCTGCCGTGCTGCGCCGTGCTTATCTGATGGAAACCGATCCCGAAGTGAAAGCGCAGATGATGCGTGTCGCCGCAAGCCTGATGTCCGACGTGGGTGAAGAACTGCTCAACGATGGCTTGAAAAGCTCTGTACCCCGCGTTCGCCAGATTGCCGAGCAAATCATGAAAGACCGCGCCGCCGCCCACGCCTGACCAAATAGTGACTTTGCTCACTTCATAATCGTGCCAAAATCCTTGCGCAACTACCGCGCCCGCTTTACCATACGTGCCGGAAGAAAGGCACGTTTTGATGTCCCAATCTCTGCTGATCGTTAACGCTGAAATTATCACCCCGACTGCACACTGGCAGCGGGGATGGCTGCTGTGCCAAGATGGACGCATTGACCGCATGAGCGACGGCGACCCGCCCACATTCGACGGCATCGAAACAATCGATGCTGCCGGTTTGACTCTGCTACCGGGTTTCATCGACGTTCATGTACACGGTGGCGTGGGACATGAAGTCATGGACGCACAACCGGAAACGCTCTCGCATCTCGCAAAGTTTTACGCCGAACACGGCTGTACGTCATTCCTAGCGACCACGTGGACAGACACGCGGGAACG
>DATGQJ010000745.1:0-4502 GCA_035304265.1 Oceanobacillus sp. | reverse complement strand
AGGTCGTAAGCCTGATCGAACATGAACGAGAAGCTCACGCAGCCATACGGCTCGGTGCGCACGAACCACTGGTTCGGATAGCGTGGGTTGGACGGATCGTCTACGAACAACAGCGTCGATTGAGCGTTGTTTCCGCCGTCGTGCTTGCCGCAGTATGCCAGCCACGGCAACTTCACGCCCATGTATTCTTCGCAGTCTTCGGGGGCGATCAGCGTACCACCGTTAAATGAACGCGGTCCGCGCCAGAACAAACCGCCGTATCCGGCGTTGGGGCGTCCGTGTGTGGTCGGCGAGCCGAATGACATGACTTCCGTGCTGACGTTCCGCAGCGCCGAACGAAACGACAGCACCCAGTACCCCTCCGCGCGATTGATCTCGATAACGTCCAAGTTGCGCGTTTCTTCCAACCAGACGGTGTTCTCGTCCGGTTTCCAGACGATAGATTCTTCCAGCGAAAACTCATCGCCTTCGATGTGCATCCGGTCAAAGCGGGTGTGTTCGATTCGCCCGTGATTGTTTTTCTTGATGTACCCCTGTCCTGTTGTATATGACGGACCGCCCCAGAAGTTTTTGTCGTTCAGGTGGCTCATGGTCATCATCAAGCCGACATGCCACGGATGATCGTGCGGCTGATAAATCGTCACGACCTCACCCGCCAGCGTTCGCAGAGGATGAAAATAGGGTTTGGGGACGTTCACGGCGCTCATATTGGGCTGGTAGACGTAGCGCAGCAGCGTCACGCCGTCCACACCATATTCAATAAACGCCTCTGTAACCGATGCTTGCATAGGTACAATCTCTATTCGCGTATTTTTTCAGCGCGTCCGTACAGGAACAACATCGACAGGATCACCAGACCGAAGGTGATGTCGCGCATCGCCGGAGGAACCTGTACGATATTGAGCGCACTATCCAGCAGGCGAATCAGGATTACGCCTGCGATGGTTCCAATGTATTTGCCGGAGCCGCCCAGAATTGACGTGCCGCCCACCACCACCGCCGCAATCGCAGGCAGCAGGAACGGCTCGCCCATTTCGTTGAAGCTGCGCCCCGCGTTTCCGGCGATCATCAATCCCGCCAGCGCGTTCATGACGCCGCTCAATACGAACGCGCCAATCAACACGCGCGGCGTGCGCACGCCGGATAAGAACGTGGCGATTTCGTTGTTGCCAACCGCGTAAGTCTTGCGTCCGAGCGAAGTACGACTGAGCACCACGATCATCATGATCGAGATTCCCGCCCAGACCAGCACCGCATAGGGAATGACGCCAAACAAGCTCTGTGTCGCAAGTGCGCTGATGAGCGGCGGCGCTTGCTCGAACTGCGGCGCAGAGCCGTTGTAAACCACGATCACGCCTTTCAGCAGCGCGTTGACGCCGAGTGTGAGCACCATTGAAGGAATGCGCAGGTAGGCGACGCCGATGCCGTTCACTAAGCCGACGATCACGCCAACCCCTAATCCGGCGAGCGCCCCCTGAACGATATTCTCATTCTGCCCTGCCGCTACCGAAGTCGCGAGCACCGCCGCCAGATTGAGCGTCCAGCTTACCGACAGATCGATATTGCCTGTGAGGATCACCGCCATCTGTCCGGCGGCGATAATGCCGAGAAACGACGCCTGCCGAAGCTGCTGGAGCAAGAACGTGGACGATGAAAAATTGGGCGAGACGAAGATCGTGCCGAGGATGATCAGCACCATAATCATCAAGTAGGCGACCACGACGCTGCGCTGCTGGCGCTCCAAGCCCTGATACCACCTGCGGGGCGAAAAACCTGTTTTTTCGACTGCACTTGCCATGCGTAATTTCCTCAGCGCATAATTTCGAGACGGTTCTTTACCGTAAAAATGCGGCTTGCGCCCGCTGCGACTGCCAGCAGGATCACCGCGCCTTCCCACAACGGCTGCTGCAACGGATCAATCCGTCCGAAAAACAGAATGCTGCGGATGATCGGCAGCACGAACGCGCCCGCAATCGTCCCCGCCACGCCACCGGAACCGCCAAATAATGAGGTTCCGCCGAGCACCACAACGGCGATGGATTGCAGCGTGAAAATGCCGCCTTTGGTCGCATCACCCGAAAGCGTCTGCGCGGTTAAAAACAGACCGGCGATAGCGGCGAACAACCCGCACATGACATATGCTGCGATTTTCGTCCGGTTGACGTTGATACCGCTCATGTATGCCGCGCCCTGATTGCTGCCGATGGCATAGACCCATAACCCCAACCGCGAACGTCGGAACGGTATCCACACGCCGAGCAGCACAACCAACAGCAGAATGGCGGACGCGGGAATGTAGTCGAAAACCGAGCCTGCCAGCGATTGCTCTCCGAATGCGGGCTGAAGCAGGGTCGAGAGCCGTCCGGTGAGCAAATCGCCATAGGCACGCGGCACGAAACCACCGGGGCGCGGGCGTAAAAACAGGGCGACACCGCTGTAGATGGATGCGGTTGCCAGCGTGACAATAATCGGCTGCAAGCGCCCATACACGACAATCAGCCCATTGATCAGACCGCAGAGCGCCCCTACCGCCAGCACCAGCGCCACCACGCCGATGATCGCCAGCGGGCTATCCGCAAATATCGCCGAAGCCAGCGAGTTCGACAGACTGATGATCGGTCCGACGGACAGATCGATACCGCCCGTCACCACGACGGAAGTTTGCGCCATGCCAGCGAACACCAGCGTCATGCTCTGGTTGAAGGTCGAGGTGATCACAGGCGGGGTAAAGAAGCGTTCGTTGAGCCGGATATTGATCGACAGCAGAACGATCAGAATGACGTAAGCCACCACGACCCGAAAATGGCGGCTGAGAAAGCGCCGAAATGGGGAAACGGTGACGGTTGAAGGTTTGGCGAGGGTTGCGGTTGTCATGATGAAATTCTCTAATAATCAAAAATCTGGTCAAACAAAGTCCTACCGCGCGGCGACTGCTCCTTCGGGTGTTGCCTGTTCCAGCCCAAGCGCCGCCGAGACGATATTTTCCTCGGTAATCTCCGCGCCTTTCAATTCACGGGCGATACGTCCTTCATATAACACCAGCACGCGATCCGCCATACCGACCAGTTCGCTCAATTCGGTAGAGAAGAACAGGATGCCCGCGCCGTTGTCCACCAGCGTGCGCATCAACTGATAGATTTCCTGTTTCGTACCCACGTCGATACCGCGCGTGGGATCGTGCAGAAGGTAGATTTTTGCCTCGGTCAGCAGCCACTTGCCGATGACCAACTTTTGCTGATTGCCACCGCTCAGGCTGCGGGCGGGAACGCGCGGCGAAGCGGCTTTGACCTGCATTCGCTCGATGGTGCGCTGAAGGCTCGCCTGTTCCTGCTTGCGGTCAATCAATCCAAAACGGGAGATCCGATCCAGAACGGAGAGTGTGGTGTTGTCGCCTACCGACATGGGGAGAATCAACCCCTCGGTCTTGCGGTCTTCGGGAATCAACGCCAGATTGATCCCGGCGTTGGACGCCGCCGCAGGGCTGGTAATGTGACGCGGTTTACCGTCGATAATGATCTGTCCGCGCAATCCACGCAGCAGCCCAAACAGCGAAAACAGAAGTTCGCCCTGCCCCTGACCATCCAAGCCGCCTAACCCGACGATCTCGCCTTCGCCAATGCTAAAGCTGATGTCGTGCAGCGTGTGTTCCCATCCTAGATTCTGGACGGTGAGCAGCGGCTTTCGTTCCTTCGGTGGCACCGGTTTAGGCGGGAATACCTGTTCCAACTTCCGTCCGATCATCAACTGTACCATCTCGTCTTTCCCGACACTGCCCATCGGGAACGAGCCAACGTCCTCGCCATCGCGGAAGATCGTCAGCGTATCCGCGATTTCCTCCACCTCGCTCATGCGGTGTGAGATGAAAATCACTGAACGTCCTTCATCACGCATCCGCCGGATCACCTGAAAGACCAGTTTCACGTCATGCACCGAAAGCGCCGACGTGCCTTCGTCCAGAATGAGCACCTGCGGATTGCGGGAGAGCGCTTTAGCGATCTCGACAAGCTGGCGCTGTGCCAGCGGCAACTCGCTGATATAAGCATGAGGATCAAGATGTTCAAAACCGAGATCGGCGAAGAATTGCTCGGTTTTTTGTGCCAGCGTCTTGCGGTTGATGATGCCGAGTCGATTGCGGGGCGGGTCGGCGATGAAGATATTTTCGGCGACGGTAAGCTGCGGCATCAACGACAGTTCCTGAAAAACCGGAACGATGCCCTGTTTCGTCGCGTCCGCTGGTGAATGAATCGTCGAAGGCTGCCCGTTGATCTTGATCGTGCCTGAATCCGGGATCACCACGCCCGCGAAGATTTTAATCAGCGTGCTTTTGCCCGCGCCGTTTTCTCCGATCAAGGCATGAAT
Source organism: Oceanobacillus sp. (assembly GCA_035304265.1). Lineage (GTDB taxonomy): Bacteria > Chloroflexota > Anaerolineae > Aggregatilineales > Phototrophicaceae > Flexifilum. Next base: position 143 of record DATGQJ010000745.1, on the reverse strand, counting down.
GCTGCCCGGTTGACAGCGAAACGACGCCTGATTGAGCGCAATCGTGCCGCCAAAGTGTTTGCTTACGTCCAGCGCCTCAATTGCGGGCGTGTCGTCAGCCATGACCTGTCCTCCTGTGAAGCAGATGGGAGATGCCGGGTAGG
>DATGQJ010000744.1:0-5161 GCA_035304265.1 Oceanobacillus sp. | reverse complement strand
AGCGCTGCCGTCCTCCATCTTTATCGAGCCTGACATCACAGCGCTGGGGGAAATAGCAGAGGAAACACTCATTCGCGTAGAAATCGTTGGACAAACCCCGCCAACCAGTATCCAGTACAGCCTGATCGGTCCCGAATTCCCTGACGGGCAATTGCAGCCTGTCAGTGAGGACGGCTTCATTGTATTGAACCCGCAAACGCTGGTGGCGGGCGACAATCTGCTGACACTGGAAGTCACCAACGAAGGCGGAGTCACGACCTCTACAGCGTTCCCTTTCAGTGTCGCTGAACTTCCGCCCATCATCACCATCAGCGGCATTCAGGACGGACAAATCATTGACGCGCCTGCATCCTTTGAGGTAACGGGGGCTGGTCAGACCGAAGCGATAGAAATCTCAGCATCGGTTGGTGATGTGGCGCTTGAGCCGGACGAAGTGCAGGCAGGTAATTTCCAATCCAGCAGCACCTTCACTATCGACCCGATGCAAATCGAGCCGGGTCCTCAGACTCTCACAATTACAGCATCCGACGAGAACGAGCAAACCGGAAGCCAGACTACCAGCGTCATCATCTCCCCGCTTCCACCTGTGATTATCGTCAATGGGCTGGCAGAGGGTGACTTGCTGGAACAGGACACGCAAGTCGATCTGGAATTCATCAGCCAAACTCCTGTGACCCGCGTGACGCTGCTGCTGGACGGCGAAGACCTCGCGCATCTGGCATCCGCTCCATACAGCACCCCCCTTCGTCCGGCGGAGATCGGAGCGGGAGAACATACGCTGCGGATCGTGGCGGAAAACACCAGCAACCAGAGCGCCACGCTGGACATTAATTTCAGCGTTGGCGAAGGTCCGTCCCTAACGGCGACGGCGCTGGTGCCAACCGCTACCACTGTCCCGACTTCTACCCTCACGCCGTCGGCAACGCCGGATAGAAACGCGACCAACACGCAGGTTGCGCTTGAAACCCAAAACGCGGCTGAACAGGCAACTCAGAATGTCCTGATGACTGCCTCGGCTGAGGTTATCGCCAGTGCGACTAACGATGCCCGCACTACCGCACAGGCAGCGGCGCAGGCTGAAATGCAGCAATCGACCCGTGATGCGCTGGCAACCGCCAACATACAGGCACGCATTGAAGCCACCCAAACCTTCGATGCCCGCGCGACCCGCAATGCTGCTGTGACTCAAACCGAGTCCATCAATGCAACTGCTTCGGCGCTGGCAGCCACGCAAACTTCAGGCGCACGTGCAACGCGACTTGCTCAATCCAACGCGACGGCGACGGCACAGGCACAGTTAGCAGCGTCACAAACGGCGGCGGCTGAATTGACGGCGACCCGAAGCGCGTTGGAAACGCAGGTCTTCGAATCACAGGCGACTGTCGATGCTGGAGCCACGAGCGACGCTATGGAAACGCGCAACGCACAGGCGACAGAACGCGCCAATCAGACGGCGACGGCGATTCAGCAGGCGACCATTGACACTCGTCTTGCAGCAGTCGGTCTATCCGCTACGCCGGAAGAAACTGACCTCACCTCAGTGGCACAGTTGGAAACCGGCACGCCGCGTCCGACGACAACGCCTCAACCCACGCTGACGATGGTCGAAACCGAAAGCCCGCCTGCGCAAGGGGACATCATTCCCGTCGTCATCATCGGCATCGTCCTGCTGATCTTGCTGGTGGTCGTGTATCTCATCCTCTCGTCAAGGCGGCGGCAGCGACAGCAATAGCGCATCGGCGCAACTTGGGGTTATAGTGAAGGGTGAGCCACGTGCTCACCCTTTTGTTTTACGCCGGACGATTCCCGGCGCAGTGGAGGGTTCTTATGCGTAACCTGCTGCTCCGCTTCTTGATCAGTACCGTCGCAATCGCCGTGATCACCTCCGGAATCCTGCCGGGGATTCGCATCATCGGCAATCAGATCAGTACCCTGCTCATCGTGGCGCTGATTCTGGGCATCATCAACACACTGGTGAAGCCGATTGTCAAACTGCTGACCTGCCCTTTCATCCTGCTTTCCATGGGGCTGCTGCTGTTCGTCATCAACGGGTTGATGCTGTGGCTGGCGGCGTTCATCTCGGAACAACTGGCGCTGTCTGGTCCGGTTCCCGGTCAGCTAGTGATCGACAACTTTGGCTGGGCGATTGTCGGAGCGCTGATCATGAGCATCGTCGGCATGGTGCTCGAACGCATTCTGGGCGTGAATGATCGAACACGTGTAAAGACGGTCACAGAGGTACGCTATGTGGTCGAACGTCAACGCCCTTCACTGGATGATGAATTCAATGAGTTTATAAACAGTCGTCCGTTTGACGACTACGACGACAACCCGAAGCGGCGTTAAAGCTCCAGCACCCGCCGCAGCACGTCGCCGTCCACATTGCCACCCGTAATGACCACGACAGTAGTGCCGCCGGGTTCAATCGTACCGCTTTGCAGCGCCGCCACGCCCACGACGCCACCGCCCTCGGCGATCCAGCCCTGCTCGAAGACCATCCAGCGCATCGCATGGGCAATCGAATCTTCACTTGCCAGCACGATCCGATCTACGTATCGTTGCGTCATTTCCAGCGTGATTGAATTCAGTTCAATCGCACCGGGCAACGCATCTGCAAGCGTCTCATGACTGAGCGGATGCTCTAACTGGTAGAAGATGTTGTACATATCCGGCGATACGAGCGGATTCACCCCGATCACTTCGACGGTGGGTTTCAGCGTTTTGAGCACCATACCCACGCCGGAAATCAATCCCCCACCGCCGACAGGCACAATCACGCGCTCGATGGAAGGCAGCGCATCGTAGATTTCCAGCCCAACCGTACCCGCCCCGGCAATCACGTCAGGATGGTTATACGGCGAGATGTAGGTCATCCCCTGTTCACGTTCAAGCCGATGCGCTTCGATCTCTGCGGCATCGTAAGTATCACCATGCAGGATCGCTTCAGCACCAAGCCGCCGGACGCCGTTCACCTTGCGCCGTGCCGCATAGTTGGGCATGACAATACATGCACGAACGCCCAACAGTTGCGCAGCATAGGCAATACCCTGTGCGTGATTACCCGTTGAAGCGGTGACGACCCCGCGTGCCCGCACATCGTCCGGCAATGCGAGGATAGCGTTCAATGCGCCGCGCGATTTGAAGGAATGCGTCTTGTTGGCGTTTTCCAGCTTCAACCATACGTTTTCGCCAAGCGTCGGGGCAAGCTCCATGGGCGTTGAGGGCAGATATGGACGCAGGCGTTCGCGTGCTTGCGTAAACTGTTCAAAATGCAATGTAAATTCCTTCTCACAGAGCAAATATAAAAAACCTGTTGAGAATAATAGAGAGCTTATCTAGGTGATGCAAAATGTAGGGTATAATTCAAACACCTTTAACTATACTTAAACAGCGGGCATCTATGTTCCCCGGTCACGACCCTGATTTCTTGCAACGCGAATATGGCAGTGACGTTTATCTACGCTTACGGCAGGAAACCCACGATCAATACAGCGTCCCACGTGTCGATTTTCCGAACTGGGTGCTTGACCGTGTGAAATGGCGTGGCGACGAGCAGGTGCTCGACGTAGGCGCAGGGCTAGGCAACTACTACGAACGTCTTCACGAACGCTATCCCTCAATCCGCTATTTCGGTCTGGATCGTTCACCCGGAATGCTGGAAAAACATGGCGCGAAGGAGAAATTGATCGGGGATGCGCAGCAGCTTCCCTTCAAATCGAAATCCTTCGACGTGGTGATGGCGAACCACATGCTCTACCACGTACCGGATATTCAACACGCGATTCAGGAATTCCGGCGCATTCTAAGGCAGGATGGCATTCTGCTCACAGCAACCAACAGCGTACAGACCATGCCGGAATTCAATGCGCTCTACCGCCGCGCGATCATGCTGCTGAGTGCGCCGGGAAACGTTTATACCCAGCCACCAACACCTATTCATAATCCTTTCGCATTGGAAAATGGAACTCGTGTCCTCGCCCGCCATTTTTACGCTGTTGTGCGCTATGACTTACCGCAGGCGTTGGTGTTTGACAGTGTAGAACCCGCAATCGCCTACCTCGAAAGCTGGCGTCCTCTGCGCGAAGCACAACTCCCACGCGATGTTGCGTGGGACGATGTGATGCTGGTCATGCGTGAGCAGATCGCTCGCGTTATCAATCACTTTGGCGAATTGGTGGTCAACAAGGTCAGCGGGGTGTTGATTGCCAGCGATGCGGGAGGATTTATTCGCGGTTTCGTGGAGAAATCATCTCACGTCAATGGTCGGACACATTGAAACCGTATTGCCCCACCAACGGAACAAAACGCACAGAAGCGATCCGTTTATATTCCCAGTAGTTGTTGTGCCGCGTGATCAATTCCAGAAACTGCGCTTTGTCGTCGCCCACCGGAATGACCATCCGCCCGCCTCTGGGATTCATCTGAAGGCATAGAGGCACTGGTACTTCGGGCGCTGCCGCCGTGACCATGATCGCATCAAACGGAGCCATATCCGGCAACCCCTGACTACCATCTCCCACGTGTATCTCGAAATTCTCGTAGCCGAGCGAGTCAAGCGTCGCCGCTGCCTTTGACGCTAAATAACGATAGCGCTCCAGACTGAAAACTTCACGCGCAAGTTCGCACAGCACCGCTGTCTGGTAGCCGGAGCCTGTGCCTATTTCTAATACCGTCTCATTCCCCTTGAGATGCAGCGCCTGCGTCATCAATGCCACGATGTACGGCTGCGAAATCGTCTGATCGTGATCAATGGGTAGAGCGCAGTCGCGATACGCCTCTGCACGGTGCGGCTCTGGGACAAACTCGTGGCGCGGTACACGCCGCATTGCGTCCAGAACGTACTCATCCTGAATGCCACGAGCGCGAAGCTGGCGATCTACCATCTCGTGTCGGGCTGATAAATAAGGACTACCTTCCATTACACCACACTCCTGTTCCTTTCAAATACTATAACACAGTTGTCTGTCGCCAAATATTAAAATGAAATCATTATTGCCGATCAACAAAAGGGGCGTTCTGCTGAACGCCCCTGCCGAAAACTTCGATTTCAGTTGTAGCAAGGATTAGAAGTAGCTGCTGATGATCTCCAACACGGCGAGGATGCTCTGCGGGTCGCCAGACTGCACGCGCGTGTTGCTGGCACGAGCAAGCGCGTTGAGCG
>DATGQJ010000743.1:0-3321 GCA_035304265.1 Oceanobacillus sp. | reverse complement strand
GCAGGTACGGCGGCGAGAAAATGCTGCCATACGGTAGTCGTGTAGTTTTGGCTGATGGCGTGTCCGGTGATGGTGAGACAGCTTGTGACGACGAAAATGCCTTGCAGGTTGCCGCGAAATTCGTCCGGCGACCAACCGCGGCAGGTTCCATAAATCACCAGCGGCGGACCACCTGTGTTGTAGAGTCCGGTCAGAATGCCGGATACGAAGCCAAAGCCATATGCCCAACGCTGATTCTGGATGATGGGGAGTTTCAAGTTCAGCAGCCCATAGGCGGCATAGCCCGCGATGATCAAGCCCAACAGCCGCAGAATGAGTTGACCGTCTACGTTCTTAAGCGCGAACAGCCCAATCGGAATACCGATCAGTGCCGCTGCTATCAACCGCGCCACCGCCCGAAAATTGATGGCACGGCGGAAGCGCAGCAGCAGCGTAAATTCGACGCAGATGGCGACCAGTGTCACCAGTGGCACGGCAATCCGCACGTCAATGAGCAGGGGCAGCAGCGCCATCGACACCAGCCCCAGCCCAAACCCGCTGACCGACTGGGTGAACACGGCAAGAAAGAAAACGCAGGCGACAAGCAGCAGGGACATGACGAACAAGCCATCGATGTGAAGAATAACTCAAGTTGGGAGAGAGTAGCGTATGTGGATAGTCTTGCACAAACGTTGGCAGGCGAGATTGGTCAACCTCGCCTGCCCGTTTTCTCAAGGGGTAGCGGGCGACGCCGGGTTGCTCTCCTCGTCATAAACCAGATAGAGCGTCCCCGTAACCGACTCATCCCGATCTTTCGTGCCAACCCAGATATGAAGGGTAGGACCGCCAACCTGACCAACGTCAATATCAATGGTCGGATGGAGGGTGTCGAACGAATCATCGTTACACAGCCATGTGTTGTAAGAGTAAAGCACAGCAAGTGTAGTATCCACATCCTCGTCGTCGGGGACGAAATACACCCGCGCAAAAGCCGGTCCTCGTATCATCCACCCGATAGATTTCGTCGTCATGGCGGTGGAATAACCGAGACAATCTTCGCCGTTAGCCCCGATGCTCAGATCGACACTGCCACCTACCGTCAGATTTTCATAAATCTGATTCTGATCCAATGGCGGTGACTCAGGCATAACAGCCCAAGTTAAGAGTTGTTCATCCTCCGTAGCGGCAAAATACGATCTGTCTCTAGTGACGGCGATTTCCCCGGTGAACATCTCATTCGGAGTCATGGTGCCTACCCAGACGGTGTAAGTTCCGGGTGTTGGGTCTTCCAAGTCTATCGTAGGATGAAGCGTATCCATTGAGGCGTCGTTGCAGAGGTAATTCCCGTCCGGGTCCAATACGATCAGGCTCAGGTTTTGTGCAGGGTCTTCGGGAGTCAGATAGATGCGCAGCAAGCCCATTGGTATATTCCAGCCAAAGCGGAAAATCGGCTCGACAGTGGTGTAACCCGCGCAGTCAGAACCGAGACTTTGGATGTCTACATCACCACCCATGCTGAAAATAAGCGTCGCATATGGCTGAGAACCAATAGCAGATACAAAAGCCAAAGGTTCTGCTGACGGGTCGAGCGCAATCTCCTCAGAAGATACGACCTGCCCGACGCTGAGCGGATGCGCATCGACATGGGTTGAGAGGTAGAGCGTTCCGGTCACGGGTGTGGCATACATGCTGCCAACCCAGATGTAAACACCGCCGATGGTGGTATTGCCCGTCACGTCCACCAGAGGATTATTTCCGCCCTCGAAATCGTCAGCACAGTAATACTGCTGATCGGGCATCCGCACGATCAAAGTAGCATCTGCGTCAGGATCATCCGCGATAAAGAACACTCGGAGTAAATCTACAGATTGGCGGAGGTAGAAACCGAAACTTGGCGTTTCACTGTAGCGTCCCAAACAACCGGAATTTGGATTCAGCAGCGCGATGCGCACACTGCCACCTCCGCTGATCCCTTCAAAAGGAAGGGGATCAGGATCGAACGACGGACCCAGTGAACCGCCGCTGACAGAGGGAGGTCCGCTTAATCCGATGAGGGTAGACTGGGCAACTGTTGGGAGGGAAAGAGACAAAAACGCGAGAGCAATGAGGAGCAACGAAGCAGAGCGAGAGAACTTGTTCATCTGCTTACTCCTTCAATTTAGGATTTGTTTCTATTGTCGGTTAGAAACTCCTTTCCTGGTGCCGATACTGGTACGGAATCGTAACAAAAGTATAAAAATAACATCCGTTGAGGTTACAAATGGTTTGAATATATCCCAAGTTTATCCCAAATTTGGGATATATGGGTTAGTGTGCGATTCCGATCCTTAAGCAAACGTTGGGGCGACAAGGATCATAAGGGATCAATGCGCCCGTCCTCAGCGATCTGATTGACGCGCAGTTCAGCTTTATCTAGCAGCGATTGGCAGTATTCCGTCAGTTTGCGCCCGCGCTCGTACAGTGCCACCGACTCTTCCAGCGGCAGACTGCCATCGTCCAGCTTGGCGATGATCTGTTCCAATTCGGCATATGCCGCTTCAAAAGAGAGTTCGTTTATATCGCTCATGAGCGTCTTTATCCTCTATTCGTGCTTTGAGTTCGCCATCATGGAAGCGCACGGTGATGCCAACACCGGGCTGCGGCGCATCCTTGCCCGTCGCGCTGGTCACGCGCTCCCCGGTTTCGCTGACGGTCACAATCGCATAACCGCGTTCCAGAATCGCCTGCGGGTTGGCGGCGTTCAATGCGGTCTGACGGGATGCCAGCCGTTCGCGCAGCAGTTCCAGCCGCCGCCGCTGCGTCGAAACAAGGCGTATATTCCAGTCGTCAAGGCGCTGGCGATACTGGCGCATCCGTGCTTCCGGCGACACCTGTTTCAGCGCCCACAACTTATCGGATAAGCCCGTGCGCAGGTCTTGAATGCGATTTGTCATCGCAATCGAGAGATCGCGCCGCAAACGTTCCACGTCATCGCGTAGATCGTCGATGTTCGGGGTCATGATTTCGGCGGCGGCGGATGGCGTAGGAGCGCGTAAATCGGCGGCAAAATCGGTAATCGTGAAGTCGGTTTCATGCCCGACGCCGCTCACGACCGGCACGCGCGCGGCGGCAATCGCCCGCGCGACCGCTTCGTCGTTGAACGCCCACAAATCCTCAATGCTGCCGCCGCCGCGACAGACGAGGATCACGTCCACGTCACAGGCGTCGAGCCGTTCCAGCGCACGCACGATCTGGGCGGGCGCGTCGATACCCTGCACCAGCGTCGAGGACAGCACGATTTCGACCAGCGGAAAGCGCCGCCGGAGCACGTTCTGCACGTCCTGAAATGCCGCCGCGCTCGCC
>DATGQJ010000742.1:0-3703 GCA_035304265.1 Oceanobacillus sp. | reverse complement strand
TGAAGGCGATTCATCCGGCATTCGTCATCGGCGAGAGCATTGTTGAGCAGTTTGACCGGGCAAGCTCAACGCCACTTTTTACCCCGGTAGAAGACATAACCGACCTGTACTGGCACATCATCGCCCTTCACATTCCGCTGGAGTCACTGGCGAGTTTCTGCGAACGTCTGATGTTTGGCAAAACCATGTCGGAGTCGATGTTGGCGGCAGCGCGTTTGAATCATGACGCAGAGTCGCTTGTGGAACCCGGTTTGAAACCAAGCCAGATCGTGCAAAAATTGGAAGGAATACCTGACCTCGCGCTGCTCACGGTTAGAATCGGGTATGAAAATCTTTTTGTTCAAAATCGGATTCAGCAGTATGCTACGGAATGGCGCTATGTCCGTCCCAAGACCGACGGACATACCCTGCGCGAACGCGGCTTACCACCGGGTCCATGTTATGGACGGCTGTTGAACCGCCTTCGTGCGGCGCAACTCGACGGGGAAGTGAAGGACGACGGGGAAGAAGTGGAACTGCTGGATCGCCTCTTGGGGGAGGGATTCTGTAATGACGGCGCTTGAACGTTCGGCGCTGACCATTGAACTGCCCGTAAAACTGCGGCTGGCAACGGCGGCAGACCTGCCCAAACTGGAATGGTACGGTCAGTTCACGCATTTCCGCAACCTGTTTCGGCGGACGTTCCGCGAGCAACAACAAGGTCATCGGCTGATGTTGATCGCGGATTGCAACGATTTTCCCATCGGACAGGTCTTCGTCCAGTTGAACGATGGCGTGTCCCGCTTCGACCATCAGAAGCGTGCCTATCTCTATTCGCTGCGGGTGATGGAGATGTTCCGGGGCAAAGGGCTTGGGTCGCTGCTGATGCGGGAAGCGGAAACGATGGTCGCCGCCGCCGGATACCAGTGGACGACAATTGCAGCGGCAAAAGACAACCCGGCAGCCCGCCGATTATACGAGCGCATGGGCTACCGCGTCTTTGCTGAAGACTCCGGTGATTGGAGTTATCTGGATCATCGAGGCGTCGTCCAGTACGTTCACGAACCGTGTTGGGTCTTGGAAAAGCGCTTGTAGTTGCGCTAGAATGCAAACCGTTGTTTTAAGGATTTCACATCCTGAGGAGTTTGTAGCCTGATGGCAATTCAACAAGATGCTGTGCGTATCGTTCGCTGGAGCGGCGGGCAACATCCCACTTTATCTGTGATCACACGCCAGATGCAGAAGGAGAACCTCCGTCCCTACGTGTGGGATAATACACCGAACTATCGCTACGCAGTGCGTACACATGGCTACAACAAAGTCATGTATGTTGTTGAAGGAAATATCGAGGTTACGCTGCCGGACAGTAATCAACGCATCAAACTACGTGCTGGGGATCGGGTAGAAATTCCCGCGGGCGTAAGACACGGGGCAATCATCGGAAGCAGCGGCGCGAAGTGCGTAGAAGCGGCGGTAAGTGCCCGTTAGCTGTTTCCATCAAGTCAAAGCGTTGTTCGCCCGCCGGGGGATGACAACCCCCGGTTGTTTTTTGCACTTTCTCAACTGGTAAAGGCTGGTGTCACTCAGTATCGTATGATCTATCAGGATATTTATCCGCGCCTGCGGAATCCTCAGTGCGATTGCTCCACATGGTCGTTCTCGATTGGTGGAAGCGTCCAGCATCCCCTCATCCTTTCATATTCCGATCTTCTCCAGATGCCGATGGTCGAAGTGACCTGTGCGCTTTTATGCGCGGGCAACCCATACGACGAATTAGCAGTCGAACAGGCAGTATGGCGCGGCGTTGCGATGGCTACCCTGCTTCAATCGGTGACACGGCAACCGGACGCGCTTTTCGCAGTTATTCACAACGCTGCTGGCTACACCACGAGCCTGTCGCTGGACTGGCTCAACCGGGGCGTTCTGGCAATCGAGCAAGACGGAAATCCACTTACCCCTGAGCAGGGGTATCCCGCGCGGCTGATCGTTCCCGGACTTTACGGATACAAATCGCCTCGTTGGGTCGAACGGATTGAACTCACCAACACGCCAAGCGGTTTCTGGGAATCGCGTGGCTGGGATGGAGACGGCATTGCACCAACGATAGCGGCGATTTCGGCTGGTGGTGTGCATCGCTCTGCTGAGGACGTTGTCACGATAGAAGGTTTTGCGTACAGCGGCACGGCGCGAGTAAGTGCAATAGAAGTCAGCATCGATCATTCGGACTGGATGCCCGTCGATTTTGTACCTGCCCCGCCCGCACATCTGGTGCGTTGGCAAACGGAATGGACTCCGCCACTCGCTGGAGAATATTCCGTGAGAGTCCGTGCGGCGGATGCCAGCGGATACGTTCAACAAGATTCGGCGGTGCAGTCGCTTTTTCAGTCAGCACAGGATGCCTTGCACAACATCATCGTCCACGTTATGGAGTAGCTCGTTGTCCCATCTGTCACGACGCGAATTTCTGAAATCTTCGGGTATTGCTGTGCTGGCGGGAACAGTAGGTCGATTGTCGTTGATGCTCCCGTCCGCTCCACAAATAGACGCCCTCTACGGACGCGCCCTGTCGGTGCTAACGGTTTATGACTCGCCTTCTCCAAGTGCGGTTGTCATCAATCGGCTGTTCCCCGATAGCGTTGTCCCCATCATTGATACACTCTCGGATTGGTATCAACTGGCGAATGGCTATGCGAAGCGTTCAGACATCCAGCCGATGATGCTCACGAATCACACTGTCCCCACGCCACAACTGCCCTTCTGGGCTGAAGTCGGCGGTGCGGTAGCAATTGTACGGGGTTGGTGTGCTGCCGACGCTCCACTGGTTGCCCGAATCGGTCACGGTGGCGTTGCACAGGTCGTTGATATGCTGCCGGGTGAGCAGCACACTTGGTACGCACTCGCAGATGAAGACACGTTTCTCGGGTGGTCGTCAGCTTCCGCATGGATACCTGTTGAAGCAGCACCTTTCGAGATGGACAGCGTCCAGTTGCATATCGATACGGTGAACAGAACGCTTCAACTTCTGGAAAACCATCAACCGGTGATGCGTGCCCCCATCATGCTCGGCAGAGGGCTGGCTGCCGGAAATTACGCGGTGCATCGGCGCAAGCACAGTGTAAAGTATTCACTGGATGATGCATCTAAAGGATATGGTGTCCCGTGGCGAATCGACTTTGGCGAATATTCGCTGGCGGGTGCATACTGGCACAACGACTTTGGCACAGATAAGATTCTACCGGGACCCGATGTGCAAGTTGCGCCAGCCGTCGCACGATGGCTGTATGAACGGCTCCCAGAGAATAGCCTCATCGTCGTGCGATAGGCTCGCAGAACTGATAAAAAGAGTCTTTTGAGCAGCAGGTCATGAACGTAACACTCTGGTTGGCATTTCTGGCAGGATTAGTTTCCTTTCTCTCGCCCTGTGTGCTCCCACTGGTTCCCGCTTACATCGGTTACATGGGCGGACGAGTGACGAACACCGTTGCGGCACAAACCATGAGCGGCACAGCGGTATTGGTCAAGCCGACTTTTGTGAGTCGCTTAAGTACCCTCATTCATGGGATTGCCTTCGTCAGCGGATTCACGTTCGTGTTCGTCACACTGGGGCTACTTGCGAATATCGTTGTTCAACGGCTCATCGGCGGGCAAAACATCGCGCTCGTGCTCGACATTATCGCGCGTGTCGGCGGGCTGCTGATCATCTTCTTCGGGCTGCATTTCATGG